>JANOKE010000683.1:0-2713 GCA_031419135.1 Gemmatimonadaceae bacterium | reverse complement strand
GATCAGCAACGCGTTCGAACGCGCCACCGACTCCACGCGGGCACCCTTGGACAGCACGGCGCGCAGCGCGTCGGCCCCTTCGTCGGCGCGAATCGACTGCAGCGGCACAAGCTGGGTGACCAGACCCAGCGGCGGCGGATCGGGAAACACAAATCCGGTGCGCAGCGGCCCGGTGGCCGGTGCCTTCGCGGTGGGCATTACCTGCGCCACGTTGCCATTGGGCACCAGCATCAATTCGTGCGACTCAAGCACCGACTCGAATATGCTTTCCAGTTCACCAGGTCGAATCGGTGCGGCCGTGGAGAACGTGACGCGCACATCAGGGATGTCGCTGGCGATCACGGTGCGCCCCAGCATCGTGGCCAAGGTGCGTATGACGTCGGCCAGCCGCGCATTCGCAAAGTCGAGCGTGGTGCCTTGCACCGGTGCGACGACACTGACGGCCGCTTGCGGGCTCTTGGCCGTCGACGTGGTAGCCGCTCCGCTGGTGCGTGGCGGCGTTTGCGCGCCTACGCGCAGGGGTCCGGCAGTGGTAGACAGAATGCAGGCGACCACCGTGGTCGTGAGGAGTCGGCGTCGTCGCAGATGGCAGGAGTTCACGGGAGTTTCTCGGGAGCGTCCGGGGTTGCGCGCTGCGAAAGTCGCAGGGTGCGCGTTCCCGCACGACTGGCAAGGACGACACGGTCTGTTTCAATGCGCACGACACGATAACCGGCGCGCATGTCGTTCACGCGATACAGTCGAGGCGCACCATCGCTGGCGGCGAACTGTAGCAGCGCCAAACGCTCGCCATTCAGGGCGACGATGGCCGAAAGTCGGGGCATCGCGTCCTCCTCGCTCACCTCGGCGCCAGCGGGCGGTATGCCGGGCATTGTGGGGTTGGCGTCCATCGCGGTCTGTCCAGGCACCACAAATCGAGTCACCGGAGCGCGTCGCGTGGCACTGAACACGTTGCCGTTCACGACAAGTCCAACCAGCGAATCCTGCCCCGACATCGCGATCGTTGACGCTGGCATGTTCGACAGCCCAAACGCCGACGTTGACGGGCGACGGGCCGCACTTGTTGAATCGGTGGTGAGCTCCATCGAAAACGGCATGTCCTTCAGGAGCAGCAACAGCAGCGCGATCACGGCCACACTCACCGACACCACATCAAGCCATCGCGTGGGATGCACGCGACGCAACGTAGGCAACGACGGTGCCTTGCGGGCGGCACTCACTGGGGAAGAACCGGCGCGCGCAGGGTGAGTGTGATCTGCACCACGTCGGACGCTCCAAGCAGCGCGCTGTTGCGCACCAACAGCACACGTTCGACGGACAGCACGCGCGGCCCCGACGCCAGAAAGTCGAGCAGCGTGGCCACACCACTGATATCACCATAGGCGGACAGCAGGGCAGGGAGTCGCGTCACACCCGCGGTCGGCATGCCATTGGTTGTCAACCCGTCTCGGTCCGCGCCATCGGCTTGCACACTGTCGTCTGGCGATACCTCAAGACGTGTGACGGCCAAACGACTCGCATCGGCAGCGTCCTGCAAAAAGGTTTGCAAAGAACTCGCGGCCAGGGTTGATGAACGGGCGTGCAGCACACGCCGGGTTTGCGACGCGAGCGTGCGCTCCGCATTGGCTGCCGCCAACTCCAGATCACCCGCGCGTTCGGCAAGATCCAACAGATACGTCACACGACTCGACGCGGCGTTGAGTGTGATCTCGCGCGCGCGCCAGTGCCGCACAAAGGGTAGTACGGCAAACGCCAACACCAACACCAGCGCCAGCACCGCGGCACCGCCGGTGATCACGCGCTGCTCGCGAGCATTCCGGACATCAGGGCGTGCCACGCGCACCTCCCGCAGCCGCTCGTATACGAAAACTGATCGCGAACGACTCGCGCTGCCGTCCGGCATCGAGGAAGCGCTGGCTGGCCGAGGCAATGCGCACGTCACCAAACTGCGCGTCGCCATCCAGCAGTGGAACCAGGCGGCGCGCGTTGTCGGCGGTGCCATCCACCCGCCACAACGTCCCATCCCATTCGAGGCGCTGCACGAACGCATCGCGCGGCAGGATCCGACTCAAGTGTGCCAGCACCAACAAGGGGGCGTCCGGTGCGCGGCGCGCAGAATCGGCCGACGCCAGCAGGGACACTTCGTTGTGCGCCCGCGTTAATCGCGACTCCGCGCGCAGCGCCGGTGCAGCGCGCTCAGCGAGCAGGTCCGCTGTATGCTGGAATGTGGTGAGCTGGGAATCGCGTGCTCGATCGACCGACCAGAGCAGCAGCAGCAGCGACGCTGTCGCCAATACGCCCGACGCCAGCCAACGCTGTGCTCGTGAGCGACGGATGCCGCGGGCCAGCGCGGGGTCAAGCAACTGATGATCGAGTGGCGCGTTGATCCAGCGCAATGCGGCGTGACCGAGCGCGTCCGGCGTTACCTGCGACACCAGGTTGTTGGGAGTAGTGACAACCGCTGCATCGCCGGGTGCGGCAGCGGGTGCGCGTCGCACCGATTCCAACAGTCCGTCGCGAAGGCGCACCTCGCCACGCTCGCCGGTACCCGCCGAAACCGCCCACACGCCAGTGCCCAGGAATTGCGCGCACACTTGTGGCGTGGTAACGACGGCGCGCACCGCACCAACGGTGCGGATGGCGCGTATCCACGTGTTGAGCGCGCGGGCCGACACGGCCAGTGCAAACGCATCAACGCAAACAACCGCCACTG
>JANOKE010000682.1:0-1003 GCA_031419135.1 Gemmatimonadaceae bacterium | reverse complement strand
CCGAAACGCGCGCCGATCCGCTCACCTGCGTTGCCCGGAACAGGATGATCAGCCGTCGCCCCGGCGCCACCGCCACACCGGAGAACGCCGTCGGCGTTGGCGGCGCGACTGACTGGACCGGCGACGCAACAGGTGTCACTGGAGCAGCAAACGTACCCGTAATCCACGCCGAAACGCGGGCAACGAGGGGCGGCAACGGCGATCCGGGGACGGCCCACGCCACGCCGCCCAGACCGATCACCAGCAGTACGGCAGCCGCCCGACCCACCACTTCCCAGCGGCGCGTCGCCACGCGTCGCATCACATCTGTGGCGCGCAGGGCCGGCAGAGGATGATCGAGATGGCGCAGCAGGTCGCCAACGTCTTCATCAAGCGGCGTCATGGTTGTCTCCGTATCGTTGACGAAACTCGCGCTGCGCGCGTGCGAGCAGGGTCCCCACACTCGCTTCATGCATGGCGAGCGCCGTGGCGATCTCACGGTAACTGTAGCCCTCGGCGCGCAACAGAATCAGTTGCTGGTCTCGCTCCGGAAGGCTATCGAGCGTTCGGCGCACACGACCACGCGTCTCGTGTGCCAGCACCTGCGCATCCGCCGCGGGGGCAGGATCGGAATGCGCCCGCTCGCCACGCCCCAGCGTGAGCAGGCGTTTTCGCCGTTTGCGTGTGCTCAATTCGTTCCGAAGCAAGTTCATGGCGACGCTCACCAGCCAGGCGCCGGGCACGTCGGGAACCGCGCCTCGCCGATACAACCGGACCAGCGCATCCTGTGCGACGTCGGCGGCCAGATCGGGATCGCCGCCCAACCGGTCGAGATAGCGAAACAATCGGTGGTAGTGCACGTCAAACAATTCCACGAATCGATCGTCGAACGACCGATGCACGTCAGATCGAATCGCGGTTTCTGTCGGCAGTATATCCCTTGGGGCGGTCGGCATCTCGTCATCGGTCGGGGCCAGTCGGGGTTGCTCCATCAGCCGTTGCATACCATGAGAACCGACACCTG
>JANOKE010000681.1:0-10554 GCA_031419135.1 Gemmatimonadaceae bacterium | reverse complement strand
TGAAAGTCGTGCTGTGGTTCCTGCTTAGTGCGCTGGCAATGCTGCCGTACCGTTGGCCAGCGCTCGCGCGGCCATTTCTCGTGCTGCTACCGCTGCTGGCGGGGCTCGCTGTATATATGGCGTTGTACAAGCCCTTCTAGTCTGGAGGGCTGCCCGCGCTTCGAGGTACTCGTTCGTAAGCAGGGCCGAAATCTTTTCGGCCGACGAAGTCGCGATCAACTGGTTGATCGAAATGCCCTCTTGCGCGGCGAGCGCGCGCGCCTGTGCATGCAGCGATTCCGGCAGCCGGAGACTGATCGTACTCATGCGTCCTCCTTCCACCACCGCATCCACGTCGGGGGGTGTCAGGCCAAGCGGACAAAACCTCAAGACCGTTCGCGCTGTCTCATCAACGAGGGCGGACCGTTCGGCGCGACGGTCGGGCCATCGAAATAATCGACAATCTGGCGCGACACGCGACCGATCATGTCCTCGGCGTCGCCGAGGGAGCCGGTGATGCCGTTGGTGAAGAACGCGATGATCACGGTACCGGATCGGGCATACACCATGCCGACGTCGTTCGCAATCACCGGGCTGTCGCCGGTCTTGTGAGCCACTGGCACGTCCAGGAAGTGCGGGATGCGGCGGGCACCGGCCTGCTGGCGACGCATGATCGTGCGCATCGTCGCGGCGCTCGCCGCCGATGTCATCGTGCCGCGCTCGATGGCCTCCAGCAACCGGCCCGTCTCGCGCGGGTTCATGTCACCCAGCCAGTAGGCATGATCCTGCACGGGCAGCCGGTACCGTCCGTCGGCCAGGATCTTCTTGTTGGCGGGATCGCGCACCATCGCGACCCACTTGACCCGTTCGCCCGTGAAGAGCGATGCATACAGATCGAACAGGGGGTCGCCTTGCTGGGCGTATTGCAGCCCCGTCGTCTCTTCGGCGGTGAGCGTGGCGAAGTCGGGGTTGACCAGTGCGAGAATCTTGCGTCGATAGACATGTCCGCGGGCCACCATGCTGAGGTGTGTGTAGCCCGCGGCCTTGAGCCAGGCGTTCAGACTGTCCACGCCGCCGATCTTCGTCACCATCAGGTCGGTCGCGACGTTGTCGCTCGTGATCACCATCTCGGTGATCAGGTCACGGATGGTGGGCGTCTGCCCGAGGTCGTGGTACTGCAGCACGCCTGAGCCGTCGCGCAAATCTGCGCGCCGGATCTCCACACGCTCGTCGAGGTTGAGCCGTTTCTGGTCGACCAGCTGGAATGCGCGCACCATGATGGTCAACTTGATGACGCTCGCGCTGCTGAAGGCATCGTCGGCGTTGACGCTGGCTTCTTCGCCGGTGGTGAGGTGCTTGACGTATACGCCGGCGCGTGCGGGGAACCGGGACAGTTCTGCTTCGAGCAGTCGCGTCAATCCGCTCTTGGACGGCTGCGCCGGGACCGAAGCGACCATCACGGCAAGACCGAGCGCGGCTTGCATCACGTGGCGAATGGCGGCGTAGCGCTTGGCGTAACGCATGGGGAATACCGCTCCCGTGTGGGTCGATGGAGAGAACCGGGCGTCGGCGAGAAGGTAACCATCAATTGATAAACGTGCGCGGGAACCGCACTTTTCAGCGCTTGCGGTGATAGTCGTCTCCCGTCAGACTGGTTTCCTTCCGGAGTGGATATGCAGCGACGTCTTACAGTGATGCGCGGACTGGTGTCCCTGTGCCTGATGGGCACCTCGGCCGCTGCGCAACCCGCCCGATCGACGCCCGCCCAAGCGGCGCTGCGCAAGGGTGAGATTCGCCTCACCTATCTCGGGAATGCCGGCTTTGAGATCACCGACGGCAACAAGGTGATCCTCGTGGACCCGTTCCTCACCCAGTTTGCGCGGTGGACACCCACTGGGCCGGCCCCGGAAGTGGGCCCCAACGCGTTCTATCCTCCCGACACGACGCTGATCAACCAGCACGTGAAAAAGGCCGACTACATCCTGATCACGCACGGCCACCCCGACCATGCGCTCGACGCGGGGTACATCTCGCGCAAGACGGGCGCCACGATCATCGGTCATGAAACGGCGGCCAATCTGGCGCGCGCGTACGACGTGCCGGACACGTCGCTCATTACGGTGATCGGCGGAGAGGACTACGAGTTCGGCGACTTCTCCCTGCGCGTCATCCCCAACATCCATAGCGCACTCGATCGCAAGCAGTACTACAACAACGGCCGCGGCATTGTCGGCAACGCGCCGCGCGGACTGCGCGCGCCCTTGCGACGCAAGGACTACGTGGAAGGCGGCAACATCGCGTACCTGCTGCGGATGGCCGGCCACGAAGTGCTGATCATGGGGTCCATGAACTACATCGAGCGGGAGATGGAGGGGCTGCGCCCCGATATTGCACTGGTAGGCGCCAACAGCCAGCGTCTCGAAATTCACGATTTCACGGGGCGCCTGATGCGCGCACTGGGCAAGCCGGCGCTCGTCATCGCTTCGCATGCGGACGCCTATGGCAATCCCAACCCTGCGCCCGCCGCACTGGCCGATCGCCGGCGCTTCCGGCAGGAAGTAGCCGCCGCCTCACCGAGTAGCCGGTACATCTTTCCGACGTGGTTTGAACCCATCGTGGTACCGGCGCGCAAGTGATCCGCATCGCGACCCATCGGCACCCGCCTCCACTTCCCGCCTTGCCTTCCTCTCTCATGCGCTTCACTCCTCTGGTCGTTCTCGCCGTCGCACTGTCGGCGGCCGCCTGCGCACCTGCCACGCACCGACAGGTCGTGAACCCTCCCGGCATCTCCCCGCTGGTTCCCGCGTACTCGGTGGCCATTCGCGATGGTGGCCAGGTCTTTGTGTCCGGGATGACCGGCGTCAAGCCTGGCACGCAGGACATCATTGACGGCGGTGTGGCCGTGCAAACGCGTCAGACACTCGAAAACATTCGCACGTCGCTGGTGGCGGCCGGTGCCACGATGGCCGATGTCGCGGAATGCACGGTGTTCCTCGTGGACATGGCCGACTATGCGGCGATGAACAGCGCCTACATCGAGTTCTTTCGCGTCGATCCACCGGCTCGCGCCACCTTGGCCGTCACCGCGCTTCCACGACCAGCTGCCCGCGTGGAAATCAAGTGCAGTGCGGTGCTGCGTCGTCGCTGAGTGTTCAGGGACGGGCAACGCGAGACCATCTGTGCCGGCAGTGAGGGAAGACCTGATCAGCGGCGACGATCGCACGACGCCATCGATGCGTATGGGCCTTGGGGGCGCTTTGGCTGCCTCAATACCGCTGGCACCGGGCTGTTCGTGGTGTTCAACTACGAATGCGAGGCCCCCCCTTTCCATTTCACAGCGATCCCATGACCCGGGTTCACCTCATCGTCGCCATCGGCCTGCTCTCGGCCTGTTCTGCGCCGCGCGACAGCGCCCCAGCGGACACTGCGAAGTCGAGCAACGCGACGACGACGCCTGACTATCTGTTTCTCTGGACCGCCTCGACGGACACGACTCAGCCTGACTTCCTCGCGGTACTCGATGTTACTGAAGACGCGATTGACACGGCGCGCTACGGTCGCCTGGTCACGACGCTAGCGGTCCCTGGTGTGATGAACTTCCCGCACCACACCGAGCACGAGCTCCCCATCGACCGTCAGCTGTTCGCCAATGGCTATGGATCCGGTCGCTCGTTCGTGTTCGACCTGACCACGCCCGAGGCGCCTCGTATCGCGGCGGAGTTTGGCGAGATTGACGGTTACACCCATCCGCACTCATTCTTGCGACTCCCGCAAGGCAACGTGCTGGCCACGTTCCAGATGAAGCATGCGAGCAGCGGCGGTATGCGCGCCGGTGGACTGGTAGAACTCACACCCAGCGGCACGCTGGTACGGTCGGCGTCGGCCGACACACCCGGTGCGGATTCCGGGCTCCGCGTGTACAGCGCCGGCATCGTTCCGTCGCTTGATCGCATTGTGACCACGTCAACCGACATGGAGAAGGACTTCTTCGAGCCGTCGCGCACCCTGCAGGTCTGGCGACTGTCCGATCGCACCCTCCTCAAGAACATCAGGTTGCCCGGCCCCAATGGTGTGCTGAGCGCCGAGCCACGCGTGATGGATGATGGTCGGACCGTGCTGGTGTCGACGTTCAGTTGCGGCTTATTCCTGATCGAAGGATTGGAGAGCGACACACCGAAGGCCACGCAGGTTGCAGCATTTCCGCGCAAGGACGGAACCAGCTGCGCCATTCCGGTGATCGTCGGGAACTACTACCTCGTCACGGTGCCTGCGTGGAGCGCGGTAGTCAGCCTCGACATTTCGAACCCCAGGGCGCCGAAGGAAGTGAGTCGCGTGGCATTCGACTCGACCGACGTGCCGCACTGGATCGCCGTGTCGCCCAATCGTCGGCGCGTGGTTGTGACGGGATATGCGTCGATGCAGCACACGGTGCAGCTCTTGCGCTTCGATGCTACAACCGGGCAATTGACGCGCGACACGCGCTTTCGCGACGAAGGTGCCATGGTACCCGGCTTCCGCATGGACAACAAGTCGTGGCCCCACGGTGGGAATGCGAAAGGAATTCCGCACGGGGCGGTGTTTGGCCGGCGGTGACGTCGAGCAGCAGCGCTATCTCACTCGTGCCAATTCCTCCACCGTCCACGCGCGTTTGCGCCCGGTGGTTACGCCGAGAATCTCCTTCCCGGCTGTACTCGTCTTCCACTTGAATGGTTGATACCACCGACGCGCTGATTTGCATGACAGTCTTCAGGAAAGCCAATTACCCCAACGAGACCGGCGTACAGTGCGTTGAGCGACCTTGCCTCGGAACGCAGCTGGTGCTGTTGTACGGTGCGAAGCACGGCCGTGTCGGTGGCGCCGTTCGCACTCCGAGCGATGCCCCGCGGGCTCGCGACGCGACGAGCCCGCAGACAAGCGCAAGGCGGGGAAGGTTGTGGGGCGCATGGTGAACATCGACGAGCGGAGTCGCAACATTCACTTTACGAGGCGAAAATGAAGCCATCAGAGGCGTTGCCGACGACCATCGACGCGTACATACATCCATATCCGCCCGCCGTGCGCGCCATTCTCGAGCGGGTGAGAGACACCATCCGAAAGGCCGCGCCCGATGCTGAGGAACGCATCGCCTATCGCATGCCCAGCTTCGCGCTAAATGGTGCCTTGGTGTATTTCGGCGGGTTCAAGGAGCACGTGGGATTCTTCCCTCCGGTCAACGACCCGGCGGTTAAGCGTGCCGCTGCCGCCTATGCGGGGGAGAAAGGCAATCTGCGATTCCGTTACGACGAGCCCATTCCCTATGCGCTGATCACGAAAATCGTAAAGGCCCGCGTGCGCGAGAACCAGGAACGGGCGGCGGCCAAGCGAAAGAAATAGCGCCGACTGGCCTTGGTGGGACTTCCGGCTGAAGTTGGGTGGGCCGCGCAGCCCGAATGTGGGAACAGTCACGTGATGTTAATGCTCCATAAATGTCGCCGCGCCTGCGCGCCGGTATACCTACGAGCAGCACCGAGCCCCGCGTGTGCAAGGCTTCGCTTGGGCGGCGTCTACCACAATGGCAGGCGTCACCACTCTCAACTGGATCCAGCATGCTCAACACCTTTGCGGCGATGACGATGATCGCTGTGACCTCGGCAGTCGCGCATGGGCAGGCAGCCCCAACAGTGACGTCTCGTACCGACCTGCCCGTGAAGACGGTGATGCTGTTCTCGTCGGGCGTTGGTTCCTTCGAACACGCCGGCCGCGTGCGCGACAACGGTGCCACCGAGCTGCGTTTCAAGACCAGCCAGATCAATGACATTCTCAAGTGAAGACGCTTCGAAGCTCTCAAGTGGACACAATTGCATGATCGCTGCTTTGCGAGGATGGCGTTGAAATCATCGCGTGCAGCACTGCAGCGACGCGAAACTGTCACGTACATCCGTCATTTGGCAGTGCTTTCAACCCAGACTACAGGCTCGCGCCCTTGCTGCCCGCGCTCTCTCAGCGCATGCTTAGCCGCTGTCCACCGCCCACCGCACCGAGGCCATCACATGCCCTGTCAGTTTCGCACCGTCCTTGCGCGGCTGCTGCCCGCGCTCGCACTCCACACCGCCGTCAGTCTGCTCACTGGCACGCGCGCGTCGGCGCAGACCCCGCCCACCGTCACGCTCACGCGCCTCTCCTGCGGCACCAATGCGGCGCCGACCAACGTCGGCCTCCGCTTCTCCGATACGTATGCGTTCAGCGGCCTCATGGTGCAGCTCACGTACAGCTGCTATCTCGTCCGGCACAACGACGACTACCTGATCTGGGACGCGGGCTTTGCGACCGGGCCGGGCGCTACGGCACCCAAACAGGGCATGGTCGAACTGCTGGCGCAGCTGAAGGTCGCGTCGGCCAGTGTGAAGTTCATCGGCATCAGTCATTATCATGGCGATCACATTGGACAGACGGCCCAGTTTCCGCAGTCGACGTTGCTCATCGGCAAGGGGGACTGGGACGTCCTGAACGATTCCAGGATGGCGGCAGTCGCGAACCCGGCGCCATTCGCTCCGTGGATCAGTGGCGGCAGCAAGGTTGAACCGCTCAACGCCGATCGTGACGTGTTTGGCGACGGTTCGGTCATCGTGCTCAAGATGCCGGGACACACGCCAGGGCATCAGAGCCTGCTGGTGAAGTTGCGCGAGATGGGCAATGTGCTCATCACCGGCGACCTGTCGCATTTCCAGGAGAATTACGACAGTAACGGGGTGCCGACGTTCAACACCGATCGTGCGGCCTCGCTCGCGTCGATCGATCGTTTCAAGCAGATCGCGAAGAATGTGAAGGCGACCGTGATCATCCAGCACGACCAGCGCGACGTGGCCAAATTGCCGGTGTTTCCGGTGGCGGCGAAGTAGCCGATTGATGACCATCCCTCGCTGGTTATCGTTAGTCGCGGCGCTCTGTGTTGCCGTGCCGACCGGTGCGCAGGTGCGCGTCGACACGGCGCGTCGCGTCGTGCTCATTACGGGATCAACCGACGGACTCGGCCGCGAGGTCGCGCTGCGACTCGGCGCGACCGGAGCACACATCATCGTGCACGGGCGAAATCGTGAACGCGGACTCGCGGTCGTTGACGAGATCAAGCGGGCCGGAATGGGCACGGCGGCGTTTTTCGCGGCGGACTTTGCGTCCCTCGCCGCCGTGCGCGCGTTTGCAGACACCATCCTCCGGCGCTATCAACGCCTCGATGTCCTGATCAACAACGCCGGCGTGTGGCTGCCAAACGATCCGCGGCAGACGAGCGCGGACGGGTACGAGCTCACGTTCGCGGTGAACTACGTAAGTGGGTACCTCCTCACCCGTTTGTTGTTGCCGCGGATCGTCGCGAGTGCGCCATCGCGGATCATCAATGTGTCGTCGATGGCGCAAGCACCGATTGACTTCGACGATGTCATGCAGGAGCGCACGTTCAGCGGTGGTCGCGCATACAGTACCAGCAAACTCGCGCAGATCATGTTCACGTTCGACCTCGCCAAAGAACTCGCGGGCAAGAACGTGATTGTCGCGGCGCTGCACCCCGCGTCGCAAATGGATACGCGCCTCGTACGCGCCACGGGAAGGACACCGCGCACGACCGTCGACGAAGGTGCGACGGCCGTGATGAACGTCGTCACGGGCGCGGCGATCGCGAACGGCTCGTACTACAACGGACTCGGCGAATCACGCGCGAACCCGCAGGCGTACAACGAGACGGCGCGGGAAACCCTGCGCAGACTCACTCAGCGCTGGACCGCCACGCGTTAGCGCGCGAGCTTCACCGGCGCGAGGCGTGTGGTCAGAGTGCCATCACCGACCGGCGCGTCACCTCGGTAGGTGCGAGCCACGGAGCGGTCACGATCAGCGTGGGCGCCCCGGCGACGGCAAGCTACGCTTGACACGGCGCATGCCGCGCGGCCTGACGCCTTCGCCCACTACGCCTTCGCCCGCCTACGCGCTCATGGGCTTGAGCGTTCGACGTGCGATCACGTACATCGCCGTCGCGACCGCCAGTGTGCCAACGAGGACGGTCCATTCCGAACGCGTGATGCTCGTAAGCAACCAGGCGATCAGTAGCACTGTAACGATTGGAATCAGCGCGCCACCGGGCACGGAAAACGGCACGGCGCCTTCCTGACGCACATCGCGCTGTCGCAGCATGTACGTGGCAACGGCGCATGCCGCATACAGCAGCAACGCCGCGAGGTTGGAGATGACGGCGAGTTGTTCGAAGGAATTGAACACCGCGAGTGCGCTCACCAAAATGGTCTGCATGATGATCGCGACGTGCGGTGTGCGATAGAGGGGATGCACGGCGCCGATGATTGGTGGGAGCAGGCCATCGCGCGCAAACTTCCACGAGGCGCGCGGAACGGCCAGTGTCATGCCGCTCACATAGCCAAACATCGATATCGTCGCGCCCACCAGCAGCATCACGCGACCCGGCGTGCCGAGGAATCGCTCGGCCGCGAATGCCAACGGCGCCGTGGTCGTGGTCGCGAGGTCTGCGCCCAGCAATCCTTGGGCGACCAGGTGCACCGCGAGGTACAACAGCGTCACGCCGATCATCGCGACCGCCAGTGCCCGCGGCACCGTGCGGGTGGGATCCTTCACTTCGCCACTTGGCACGAGCGCGGTCTCCACGCCACTGAACGCGAAAATCAATACGATCGCGGCGCGTGCCAGACTGGTTGGCGCTGGCATCTGCTCGACCACCAGGTTGGCCGGCACGATGAAGAAGGCGCCGACAAAGACAAAGACCAGCAGCGGAAGCAGTTTTGCCACACTGGCGATGACAATTAGACGTGTACCCTGCGCCACGCCGCGCACGTTGATGTAGGCGAGCAACGCGAATGTGGCGACGAGAATGGGCACGCGCAGCGGCGGCATGCCGAGGAGCAGCCCGAGTCCCTCGGCGAAGGCCGAGGAGACACCGGCGACGGCGGTTGTGCCAAGCATCCACGAAAGGCGCCGCGGTTCCCGCGGCGGCCGCAGCGCCCGCAGGCAGTCGAAAAATGCCGCCGCCGACGGTGACGTTGAAAATGCTGGCGGCGAGGCCCATCACGCCGACGGCGCGAATCAGGCTTACCGCTGGCGAGGCGGACGACGCGGAGGAGGGAGTCATGCGGTCAATAATACCAGCGGACGTCTCCGCGCGTTGCAGCGCTCAGAGTTGTCCCACACGAGGTCCCCACTGCCGGACCAGCGACGCATAGGCTGGGTCGTCGTATCGCGATGGCAGAAACCATCGCGCATAGTCGGGAAGGGTCTCCTGGGCGACGTGCAGCGACAACAGCTCGCCACACGCGTGCGCGGACATCAGTCCAAACCCGGAGAGCGCGCCAACAACATACGCCCCCTCAACCGGCAAGGGACCGACGAGTGGACGATTCTCCGCTGTCTTGCAGTAATAGCCGCCGTCAGTCACGGCGCGTGATCGCATCGCGTCGACGTGCGGCGCGAGGGCCGGAATCATCCGCGCGCAGCCGCGCAGCACGACGTCCGCGTATTGCGGATTGAACGTCGGCGGCCACTCATACGGGCACGCTTCGCTCTCGTACGTCCAGATGAGATACAGTTCGTCGCCATGCGTGAGGTCTACCGGACGCACGTGCACGCCGCCGGGCATCACTTCCCCGTCCAATGTCATAGGATCTGTCCAGATCACGAACGGCGCGTCTCGCGGCACGACGGCATGCGTGTCGCGGACCAGCACCTTCGAATGCAGTTCGTGGACCAGTGGTAGCTCGAGGCCCAGCATTCGTCCTACGTCGTGCAGGGCGGGGCCGGCCGCCGCGACGAATTTCTCGGTGGAAATGACGTCGCCCGACGCGAGCTGCACCTCGCTCACACGTCCGCCGATCGTTGACACTCCAATCACTCGATCGCGCACCAGCTGCGCGCCTGATGCCATCGCGCGTTTGAGGAGCCACGAACCGAACGCGACTCCGTTCAGCGTTCCAGCGCGCCGGATGTGAAGGGCCGCAATGGTCTCGCTCGACAGATACGGAAACGCGCGTCGCGCGTACTCACCCAGCAACAGGTCGGCACCACTCGAGCTGTCGGCAAATCCCTCGGCGGTGTGCGCGGAATAGCTGGCAGCACCCGGATGGATGCGCACGGGTCCCATGCCGAATGACGAGACCTGCTGCGCGGTGCGTCGCAACACGTCGATCTGCGCGTCGACGGCCGTGGCAAAAAGATATCCGCGGCGATTCATGCGAAAGCAGTTGTTGCATTCGGCCGCAGACGCTTCCATGAGATCAATACTTCGCGACACCAGCCGTAGCATCGTCTCGTCGGGGCCAGGCCACCAATTGCGATAGCCTTGCGTGCCCTTGTCGCTGGTATGCGTGAGTGGCTCACGTTCGTCGACGAGTACCACGCGGCCCACGGACTGCCGCGTGGTCAGGTGATAGGCGACAGCAGCGTCGGCGATACCGGCTCCACAGATGACGACGTCGGCGGTGGTTCTCATTGGTGGGTGAATGGCACGGTTTCCGATGAGTGGACCGTTTCCACCCACCGCCTTTCAAGCCGAGCAAGCGGTTTTCCCGCACACGGCTTACCGATGAG
>JANOKE010000680.1:0-7362 GCA_031419135.1 Gemmatimonadaceae bacterium | reverse complement strand
CGTAGGCGGCATCGTCCGGCGTGGCCTGACGGATGCGGAGTTGGTGGGGGGAGGAAAATTGGGCGGGCATTAGGGGGAGAATATATACTCGATATCCGAGTGCTGGTCATCCTGTGCAACAGCGCAGCTACGCACGCTTGCCGCCTTTCCAGGGGCGTCGTTTACGCGCACGCCGAGCGACCGCGACCGCCTTCTCTGCCCACGAGGCCAACTGCTCCGTGTCCTCGATCAATTCGGCCGAGACTTCGTAGTACTGCATAACTTCGCCGCTCTCTCCGAACGGCCGAAAAGGACCCATGCTCTTGGACTCGAAATCCGAACGCGTTTCGTCGTCGACTTTGAAATACAGCGTGTCGTTGTCCATCAAGGCAAAGAACACATCGGCGCTATAGACCCCCACACCGCCAAACATGCCACGGGCGCGAACCGCTGGCAGCACGCGACCAAGCTGTTCCAGAATGAAGGCGCGATAATTCGCACTGACGACCATGCAAGATGCCTCCTTCACCGTGAGTCTACGTCGACCACCACCTGACGAATCCCGTTGTTCCCGTATCCAAGTCTGTTCCACACAATGGCGTCCGGCTGCGTCACACCTGACGCGTCCGTCGCCCGACTGCGCAACACAATCCGCCCGTTACGCACTGCCTCGACGTTCACACTCCACGGCGTCCACGCGTGCGCCGAAACCGGCTTGCCCAACACTGCCGGCTGCCACTCGTCACCGCCGTCTACGCACACCTCCACGCGCCTGATTGCACCGAATCCCGACCACGCCCATCCGGTCACGCTCACCGTGCGATCAACGCGCGCGCCGGCAGCGGGTGAGGTGATGATCGATTTGACGCGCATCCGATTTACCGGCGTGATGCCATCGGGCTCATCGTACACGTAGCGTTGCCGCTGGAAGTAGCCCTCATACGGCGCCTGCAGCAGCTCGATGTGCGTTACCCACTTCACACTGGCCATGCCGTACCATCCGGGCACCGCCAGTCGCACCGGCGCGCCGTGCGCTGGCGTCAAGGGCGCGCCATTCATTTCCAACGCCAGCAACGTATCCCGGCGCTGCGCATCCGCCAGCGGGAGCGACCGCGCAAAACGCACCGTTCCCTCAGCATCGTCGCGCGGGCCAGCGTCCGCTGCAGTCAGTAACACCTCAACAACACTGGGCAGCACGCCCACCAACGCCAGCACATCTACCAGGGACACGCCGGTCCACAACACTGTTGACAACGCACCGTGATGCCATGGTTCGCCAGCCGGCAGTGGACGCATGCCCAATCGGTCATTACCGGCACACTCCATCGTAGTCGTGACAGCATGCTGCGGCATATCGCGCAGCATCTGGAGCGACAGCGTCATCTCGCGCTGCACCGCACCGTGCACCTGGATCGCGTGCGGTCCGCTCAGTTCGGGAACACCGAAATTGGTGCGCACATACACATTGGCCGACGGCGTGAGCGGATGCTTCAGTGCGCCAGACGGCGACTCCGCGTTGAACGGTTCCTGTCGAACCACCTCAAGCAACGGTACGGTGGCCGGGTTCATGGAGGCGATGGACGAGCGTACGCCGATGGCACCGCGTCCCACGGCGATGTGCTGCGTGCCTTGCTGAATCCGAGCGAATCCAGCTGATGCATGAACGCGCGATCGAACAATTTCGCAGCACCAGGCGCCAGCGCCTGCTCCGAGGGTACGGTCGCCACGCGAAACTCCACCTTGAGTCCTGCGACACCCGTACTCACCGCGCGCGCCAGCACGTCCAGCAGCTCCAGTGTCTGCGGCTGGTGGGCATAGAACAGCATGTAGTTCGAACGCGTCGCGATCTGCCTGCGGCTGGACGGCGAAATGATTTTCGGCTCCGCATGCGACCACAGATTCATGACAACGTACACACGCATCGTGATGTCGCGGAGCCCGCGGTCTGCGAACAGGCGCGCCAAACGCTCGTAGTCGCTGAATGTGAGCAGAGGTAACACGTTTGTAATAACACCACCATCGCCATGGACATGTCCTTCAACGATCACCGGTGGGAAGATGCCGGGAATCGCGGTCGCTGCTTTCAGCAGCATGCGACTGCGCGTCAGCGAGGCAGCCGTTGTGTCGAGCACATCGTTCAGCGACCAGGTACGACCGATTCCCAGGTCGTAGTCGGTGGTGCCAAACACAATCTGGCGGCCAGCAGCAAACGCACTACGCAAGTCGTCGCGGAATTTGCCATTGATGCTTTCGTCCAGTGTGCGGTCATACCGTTTGGTGTTCACCAAACCCCCGGTGCGCTTCAACCAGAACAACCAGTCAAACGTTGGTGCCACCCGATCCTGCGCCTGTCGATACAGCTCGCTGAGCGTGTCCAGCGAAGCGACCGTGCCAAGCAGCGCGTACGGTGCCTGCAGCGCTCCCGTGCTGATTCCGGTCACAAGGTCGAATGTTGGCAAGCCGGCGTCGGACCGCGAGCGCCATCCTCGCAGGAATCCGGCGCCGAACGCCCCGTTCTGGCCGCCGCCAGACAGCATCAGCACCTCAAGCGTCCGGTCTCCCCGAGCAACCGCCCTGCGCACCAGTCGTACGAGCACACTGTCACGCGTGATCTGCTCAGCGCGACCCGCCGTCACAGCGTCCTGTTGGAGTTGCTGCAGCGTAGTCGGTGGGCGGTGAATTGTCGCGCATCCCGTCAACAGCAACCACCCCACCATCAGACAGGTGCGCTGCACTACTTGCCCACCACCGCGATACACTCAATCTCCACACGCGCATTAAGCGCCAGGCCGGTCGACCCCAGTGCACTGCGAGCGGGCTTGTTGGTGGGAAAGAAGGTCGCGTAAATGACATTCATGGCCGGCCATTCCCTCATGTCGGCCAGAAACGCAGTGCACTTCACCACGCGATCCATCGATGAGCCGGTTCTCGCCAGCACATTGGCAATGTTGCGCAGCGTTTGCCGAGTCTCCGGCTCGATCCCACCCTTGACCACGGCGCCCGTGCTGTCGGTACCGATCTGTCCGGCCAGATATAAAATGTCGCCCACTCGCACCGCTGGCGAAAATGGATTCACCGGAGGCCCAAACGGCGTGAGAAACGCGATCTCCGGCGGGCGAGCCGAGGCGCATGCAGACAACAGGATCATGCCGCCGCACAGCATACTCCAGCCAATTCGGCTCATCGATCGCTCCAGAAAAGGGGTGCTGCTCACGTGAACGCCGCTTGCAGCGGCCACTGCTCGATCGTGCCCGACAGCGTTGCGCCATTTACATCGAGGTACATCATGCCGTCGGTCACCGACATCGAAAATTTCATGCGTCGCTCAAGTCGCTCACAGAATGCCGCAATGAGATCCCGGTCAATCGCATACAGCGCAATTTCTTCGGCGCGATGAATGCGCTCACCGACCCACTGCCGCTGTACTTGCGCCGGGTCGCGGTGCGTGTACACCGCCACCCGTGGCGACGCCTTGGCCGCCTTATGCAGACGCGCCGCATCGGGTGCGCCAATCTCAATCCAGACTTTCATCGCGCCCGTGAGATCACGCACCGCGATCGTGGGATCCTCGGCGTCGGAAACCCCTTTGGAAAACACGATGCCTTCGGCGTACTCAAGGCAATACGCGAATACGCGCGCCGTGAAGTACTCCGGCGATTCCGACGGGTGCATGGCTACCCGTAACGCCAACGACTCGTAGCAGCCGCGATCCACGTTCGACAGGGTGATATCAAACGTGTAGATCGTCGAAGTCAGCGCCATGACATCCCGAACCCGGTTCGGGCATTGCACATCAGGCTATCGCACATGCGTCAACCAGCCAAATGTATCCTCGGCACGACCCTGCGCGATATCGAGAAACGCCCGTTGCACATGCTTGGTGACGCGTCCGGGCTGGCCGGCTCCGATGATGATCCGATCAATACTGCGCACCGGTGTCAGCTCCGCCGCCGTGCCTGTGAAGAATACTTCATCGGCCATGTACAGCATTTCGCGCGGGATGGTCTGCTCACGCACGGCAATCCCCTCACGATTCGCCAACGCGATGATGCTGGCGCGCGTGATACCTCCCAGCAACGAGCCGTCCAGCGGCGTGGTAATCAGCACGCCGTCAGAAACCAGGAATACGTTCTGGCCGGAACCTTCGCTCACCGTGCCGTGCGTGGACAGCGCGATGCCTTCGGAAAAACCGTTGGCCAGCGCCTCCATCTTGATGAGTTGTCCACTGAGGTAGTTGCCGGCGATTTTCGCCAGCGCGGGCACCGTGTTTGGCGCCATGCGATGCCAGCTTGATACACAGGCGTCAACACCCTTTTCGAGTGCTTCGGCACCCAGATATGCGCCCCATGGCCAGCACGGGAGGTACACCTCGATCGGACTTTCGAACGGAACCATTCCCGCCGCACCATAGCCACGCACCACCATCGGGCGGATGTAACACGATTCAACGTTGTTGCGCACCACCAGCTCCCGACTCGCCGCAATCAGATCGTCAATCGAGTACGACAAATCCATTCGGTAGATCTTCACCGAATTGACCAACCGGGTGAGATGCTCGCGCAACCGGAAAATCGCCGGACCCTGTGGCGTGTGATAGCAACGGACGCCTTCGAACGCCGCCGACCCGAACTGCATCGAATGGCTCAACACATGGACCTGCGCATCAGCCCAGCGGATGAAACTGCCATCCTTCCAGATCCACTCGGTTTCCTCGATACGACTCATGCGACGCTCGGTGAGAAGGAAAAAAGCCTACAGCAAAGTGTTGACCGTACCGCCATCAACAAGAATGGCCTGGCCGGTAATGAAGCCGGCGCCGTTGGAGGCAAGGAAGGCGATGGTCGCCGCCAGTTCGTCGGGTCGTCCGAGGCGTCCGGCAGGCGTTTGCGCCACCCATCCCGCATACACCGCGTCGCGCGTTGCGCCGGTGCGCTTTGTGGTTGCTTCAGCCAGCGACTCCAGCCGTTCGGTGGCCGTGAATCCCGGCAGCACGGTATTCACGGTCACACCATCGGCGGCCACTTCGTTCGCCAACGTGCGCAGATACCCGGTGACCGCGGCACGCAAACTGTTGCTTAACACCAGTGACGGCACCGGCTCCTTTACCGCCTTCGACGTGATGCTGATAACGCGCCCCCATTTCCGCGCCCGCATGCCAGGCACGAACGCACGCGTCAGTTCCACCGCGCTCCGCAGCAGCAACTCGCTGGCCCGCGTCCACGCCGCCCAGTCATGCTCCATCGCTGGCCCCGTTGGCGGACCACCCGTATTCGCTACAAGAATGTCCACCTGACCGTATCGTTCCGTCGTCTCGCGCACGACGCCTTCGATACCATCGGTCGTGGAGAGATCCGCCACCATCGACAATACCGGCGCACCCAGCGCCTCCAGTCGCGACGCAGCGGCGGCGATGGCCAACGCATCGCGCGAGCACACCGCCAGCACACAGCCTTCACGCGCCAACGCCTCAGCAGTTGCGTACGCGATGCCTTTGCTGGCCCCGCACACCAACGCCACCTTGCCTCGAATACCGTAATCCATCGGTCAGCGCGTCCCACGCAGATATGCATCGTCGCCATCCAGCCAGTCCTGACGCGGCGGATTGAACACATCCACGTCCAGCGTATCCTCCAGTGCCTCGGCCCGATGACGGACGTGACTGGGGATCACCAGCACCTCGCCAGCATGAATGTCGGTGTACGTGTCACCCGGTGCGTCCGCATGCTCACCAATCCAGAAGCGCAACACGCCCGACAACACGTAGGTGAACTGTTCGTTATGATGGTCATGTGCCGGGACTATCGCCCCGGTCTTGAGGTACACGTGCGCCAGCATCATGCGTTCGGACGTAATGAGCCGCCGACTGATCAGCGGCGAGAGCTCTTCAAGTGGAACGTCGTTCCAGGACAGTTTGCGGACGGAGGACATGGTGATGCGAAGTAAAGGGTGTATGGAGGGTGTGGTGAAGAAGAGACGGATGACGGAAAGACGGAAAGACGGAAGACACTCAGTCGGCTGGACGTCTCCCGTCTCCCGTCTCCCGTCTCCCGTCTTCCCTCACATACACCGGCGTATTCGCATACTTCGGCTGCAACAGCTCGCCCACGAGAAAGCGGCTCAGCGCAATGCGTGAACAGTGACTGAGCAGCCCCACCTGTACGCTCGGGCCAGCGTCCACCGCTCCACCCACGCCGTCGGTCAGGCGCGGAGGCTTCACCGCCACCCACATCAGTTTGCTGCTGCGCACCAATCGTTCCTGATTGTCGCGATCATCCATTGTCTCGGCTTGCGATGTGCGGCGCACGCCGAATGATATGAGCTTGAGACCCAGCGACACATTTCCGGGGAGTTCCCCAATCATGGCACCGGTCAGGCACAGCAAACGCGGCACCTGCTGTGTACGCATGCCGGCAATGATCGACTTCGTCGCCGCTGCACAGAACACGTTTGGTGCCGACCGACGAGGTCCGAACAGTACAACGGCGGCGTCCGCGCCGCGCAAAACCTCGCGCACAGCGGTTGGATCATTCAGCGCACCCACCACCACCGTGGCCGTGTCGGCTGATGGTTCGGTTGGGGCGGTGCGATAGTGCAGGCGCTGTAACAGACCGGCCTCCGCGGCAACCTGCACGAACGCCCGTCCCGTGCGCCCCGACGCACCGAATACCGCAACAATCATCGACGCACCGCAGCAATCGAGTCCGCCTGACGGCGGGCGCTTTGGTACGTCGCACCGTCCGGCCGCCACGTGGTCATCGAATCCACACCGCGGTATCCGAAACCCAAACCGTTACACACGGTCCATCGCCCATCGGCATCGGGAACAACATCCCATTCAAGCACGTCACTGCGCACGCGCTGACGCGCCACGAACCGGTTGGCGACCCGTCGATCAATGTCCTGCTCGGCCACGGTCACAACTTCGGCGCGACCGACAATCGTGTCGCCACGGGACTCAAAGGGCAGCAGGGAATATGCAGCGAGCACGGTGGACGGGAAAAAAGACGTGCCACCGTCTCCGCACGCGCCGAGCGTGTCGAGGGTAACCGGGTCGGGTGTGGATTCACGAGACGCATCAAGAAAAACTCGCAAAACGTGCTGTGCCGCGACCAGTGTGGCAGAGTCGGGCGGCGGTGATGCGATCGCGGTCGCACCCTGAGGCTCGCCAGCACGCGCGACGGCCGGCGTCGCGTCTCCACGACAGGCCGAAAACGTTACGATGGCCAGCGAACTGGCGAGATGGGCAGTAACACGCATGTCACAAGTTGCACCCCGGAAGCGTCTCGCGGGAGCGCTGCGACCATACGAGATTGTCCCGCTCCTGCTGTGCGTTCGCCCTTCCAGCCTATCTCACGGATCCTGCCGCAATGTCGTCGTTCGACA
>JANOKE010000679.1:0-1156 GCA_031419135.1 Gemmatimonadaceae bacterium | reverse complement strand
TGGACGTATCGGTTCTTCATTCTGAATCTGGTCGTGTTCTACGTCCTGTTCCGCATCGTCACGCCAGCGCAGTCGGTGTGGGTGGGACGCGTGTTCTTCATCTGGACCAGCATTTTCAACCTGTTTGTGGTGTCGGTGTTCTGGTCACTCATCACCGACGTGTTCCGCCCGGGACAAGGCAAACGACTGTTTGGTGTGGTCGCTGTGGGTGGAACGGTGGGTGCCATTCTGGGTGGTACGATCACCACTGCACTGATTGGCGTGCTGGGTCCGCTCAACCTCATGCTGGTGTCGGCGCTTATTCTTGAATTGGCCGTGCGCGCGTCGCACGTGTTGGACAACGCCGAGTTGGGGATGCGCGACGCGGAAGTGGCCAGTGAGCCGGTAGCCGTGGTGGCGAGTGCGGACTCGTCGCGCGAGGTGATCGGCGGCGGCGTGTTGGACGGCATCAAGCACATCATGTCGTCGCCGTATCTCCTGGGTGTCGCGTCGCTCATTCTGTTTTACACCATTTCGTCCACGTTCCTGTACTTCCAGCAGGTGGACGTGGTGGCACGTACATTCGGCGAAGATCGCGAGACACGCACACGGGTATTCGGCGCGATGGATATTGCCGTCAATGTGCTCACTCTGCTGGCGCAGCTCTTTCTCACCGGCCGTTTCATCAAGTGGCTGGGTGTGGGCGCCGCCTTGGCGTTCCTGCCCATTGTCACCTTGATCGGTTTCGGCATCATGGGATTTGCGCCGGTGCTGGCGGTGCTGGTGGTGTTCCAGACGATTCGCCGCGCTGGCAACTTCGCCATTCAGCGTCCGGGGCGCGAAGCGCTCTTCACGATTCTCGATCGCACCGACAAGTACAAGGCCAAGAACTTCAGCGACACATTTGTCTATCGCCTGGGCGACCAGGTAGGCGCGTGGGCGTACGCCGGGATGGCGGTGTTTGGTTTGGGACTTTCCGGACTGGCATTCTCCATGGTGCCATTTGCGGCAGCATGGTTGGCGTTGGCAGTGTGGCTGGGTCGTCAGTACGCCAAACGCGAAGCGCACTGACGCGCTGCACCTCCGCGAACCCTGCGAACTCCGCGGTAGAAAAAATCCAAACCAATTCAACCGCAAAAAAGCGAGAGAACGCGGGCCGTTAACGGCGACTGGACGG
>JANOKE010000678.1:0-1480 GCA_031419135.1 Gemmatimonadaceae bacterium | reverse complement strand
CGTGGCCGGCCCTTCGGGCCGTACTGGAACGCAGTTGGGGTGTCGATCCGGATACGATCGTTGATGCGCTGGACCCCGTCCCGCTGGCCGCCGGCTCGCTGGGTCAGGTGCATCGTGCACGGCATCGCGGTCGCGAGGTGGTGGTCAAGATCCTCCGGCCGGGGGTCGAAGCCGTTGTGGCCCGTGATGTGCGGCTGGCCCGCCGTATCGTGAACTGGATATACGTGCGATTCCCGCATCATCACGTATTGGGCTTTCGTGTGGTACTCGAGGAGTTCGCACTGCACGTGGGCGAAGAAATGGATTTCGAACGCGAAGCGTTACAGTGCACGCGGATGCGCGAGCGCTTTGCCGACGAACCGCGCATCCGCATTCCTGAAGTGATCGCGGGGCTCACACGTCACGCCGTGCTCGTCCTCGAGTATCTGCCCGGCACGCGGATCGACGCGCTTGATGCGCGGATCGCCGCCGGCACGGTTTCGTTGAGCGAGCTCGTCGAAACGTTGATCGAGTGCTACGCCCGCATGATGCTGCGCGACGGCGTGTTCCATGCCGATCCGCATCCGGGCAACCTGCTTGTAGATGCGGACGGTCGCATCGTGCTGTTGGATTTCGGGATGGTCATCGACGTCGACGTGAAAACACGCAAGGCGCTCTTCGATACGATCATCGCCGCGGTGCGTCGCGATCCGGAGGGGACAGCCAACGGGTTCTTCGCGTTGGGCATGGCGGCACCGGGCACCGCGCCCGAGACCATGCGCGAACTGGTGTCGGTTCTCCTCGAAATTGCCTACAGCGAATCGGCGATCGTGGATCGGACGCGCATGCTGGCCGAGCGCGTGATGCACGAGTTGTTTTCGTGGCCGATTGTGATGCCCGGTGAGTTGGTGTACTTCGCCCGGACTGCCGTGTTGATCGAGGGCGTGGGGGCCCGTTACGATCCGAACTTCAACAGTATTCTGGTCGCCTCACCGGTGGTGATGCGTATGCGACGCGAATTGGTGGCCGCGTTGGTTGGCGACGTCGGGGCGAATGAACCTCTGGTGCGTTGGGCCGCTACGCTCGGTGCCGTGGCCGGCGGAGCGATCGCCCTGCTGGGGACCACCAAGACGCGGTGGGCAAGCGAGGCAACCACGCAATGGGCCAAATGGCGCTCGGCGTTGTCGGCTCGGTAGGGTAGAGTCTCCAACACAAACCGGTGTTTCGTCGAAGGGATGGAGGGGTGAGGTTGGAGCGTGAGGTTGGAGGGTTGAGCAACGGAAGGGGTGAGCGTTGGAGGGGTGAGCGGTGAGGGTAGAATGAACCTTGCCCTCAGCGCACAAGGGACAGCGGAGAGAGTGAACCTCTACCCTCACCGCTCACCCCTCCAACGCTCACCCCTTACGTTGCTCAACCCTCCAACCTCACCCTCCAACCTCACCCCTCCATCCCCTAGACGAAACACCGGTTTGTGTTGGAGACCCTACACTACGGAGCCGAC
>JANOKE010000677.1:0-14622 GCA_031419135.1 Gemmatimonadaceae bacterium | reverse complement strand
AAGAAACGAACGCGTGCGCTGTCGTCCGAAATCGACAGGACCTCGGCGGCGTACGCATTGCCATCAGCCGAAGTGGCGAACATCAGCGCACCTGGCACAGGTGGAGCCGCAGGAAGATTGAGGCGTTCGCGAAGCGCGCGCTATCTCTTCGGCGCGGGCGAGCACGTCACGCAATTCGTCGTCAGTCAGTCGCATCGCGCGGTCTCGGCGAGTCGCAGGAGCATTGCCATGACGGCATATTGGCCTTCGCGCGCGAGACCGGCAAGGATGCTGACCCCAAGCCGGCGGGCGGGCTAGGTCGTGTGACGTATGGCGTCCGAGTTGAGCCCGCGCTATGGTCTTGTCGGCGCCACTGAATGGTTTGTGCCCGGCGCCGGGCGATACGAGCGTCTCATCGGGAGCCTCTCATGCACACGAAACCGTTGTCGCGGAACCCCGAGGCGGTGCGCCGTCCGCCAGTGCCCGCCGAGATATCGCATCTCAAGGCCTCCAACGCCGCCGGGCTCAGCGTACTTGGCAGTGCGGTCCTGATCTTTGGCGTCGGACTCGCCCTCTCAATGAGCCAATCGCGTTGGCTTTGGCTTGCCGGGCAGTCGGTGTTGGCTCTGTCGTTCGTACAGTGGTTTGCCCTGCTCCATGAGTGCGGACATGAGACGCTGTTTCGTGTCAAAGCCCTCAACACTCTCGTCGGCCGACTTGCCGGCTTCATGTCGCTCATTCCGTTTCAGGTATGGAAGCGCGTCCATGGACGACACCACAAATGGACCGGGTGGCAGGATGTCGATCCGACAACTCAAGCGCTGGTTCCACGTCCATTGGGGAAGGCGGAACGCTTGCTGATGAATGTCTGCTGGAAATTCTGGATTCCAATCTTTTCCATCCTGTATCGCATCAACAACTTCTGGAATGTCCCCCGGCTTCGAGTGCTCTTTCCGCGCGCCGAGGATCGTCGTCGTCTTGGCATCAGTCTCATTGCGCTGACCGCCGCCTACGTTGTCGTCATCGCGACGATTGGCGTTACGTCAATGTTGAACCTCTTTGGGCTCGCGCTGATACTGTCGCTGATGGCCGAGGATGTCCTTCTCCTGAGCCAGCACACACACATTCCGCAGCAGATCAGCCACGGCGAGCGTGTCCGCCCGTTTCCAACCATTGAGCAGGAAGTGTTTACACGCTCGCTGGTGTTCCCACGTTGGCTGACCGCGTTGACCTTGCATATCGACGCGCACGAGCTTCACCACATGTATCCCTTTGTGCCAGGGTATCGGCTGGGTGGAATCGCCTACGACACCGAGAATGTAATCGGCTGGTGGACATGGATTCGTCGTGCGCGTGCGCTGCCAGGCGAAGTGTTTTTGTTCCAGAATCGCCTCGAAACAGGCGCCGACATCTGATGACCGCCGCGCCCGGCGCCCCCGATGCGCTTGCGTGCGCGCTCTTTCTCCTCGGCGCATTCGTGATGGCAGGTCTCATGCATTGTGCCTGGCTGCGGAGCGCGGTGTCTCGACCGTTCGCGATTCCGCTTGACGGCGGACGGAGCCTGCGTGGGCGAAGAATCTTTGGCGACAATAAGACGGTTCGCGGCTTCATGGTAATTATTCCAGGCGCGGCGCTCTCTTTCGCGGTTCTCGCCTCGCTGCTGTCGCCCGGATTGACAACGCCTGTTGCCCTGTGGCAACTCTCCGTGCCGGAGTACGCGGCGCTCGGTGCGTGGGCGGCTCTGGGATTCATGGTCGGCGAGCTCCCCAACTCCTTCGTGAAGCGGCAGCTCGGCGTGAGTCCCGGCGCCGCACCGCGATCACCGCTGTATGCAGTCCTCGCGTTTGCGGTCGACCGTCTGGATTCCGCTTGCGGCATGTTGCTGGCGATTTCGGTAGTCGTTCCGACGTCGAGAGCCACGTGGGGATGGGTACTGTTGCTGGGGCCCGCGATTCACGGGTTGTTCAGCCTGCTGCTCTTTCGCCTGGGTGTAAAGCGGCGTATGGCATGACGAGCTCCGTCGCGCTCCGCCCGTCCGCCGTATCACGAGCCGAGCTCGCTCGCCCGCTGGCCGACGCGGGTCCGGTGGAGTTGGTTGGCAGCAAGGCACACAACCTTGGTCGCGCCATTCAGCTGGGTCTCGACGTGCCAGACGGTTTCATACTCACCGCCCGGGCGCTCGATATGCATCTGGCCGGACATGCACTCGGCAACCGCATCCAGACTGCCTGCGTCGCAGTCGCCAGTGCCGGTCCGACGACGCTCACCACCGAGGCCCACCGCGCGGCCGCGACGATCCGCGAGCTGATTCTGGCAATACCACTGCCGCCGGAAGTCGTCGAGGCGCTTGCGACACAGGCGGCAGATCTCCTGCGCAATGGGCCTGTCATCGTGCGCAGCTCGGCGATCGGCGAGGATTCATCGCGCGCGTCGTTCGCGGGTCAACTCGACTCATTCTTGCATATTCGCACCGCAACAGACTTGGCACAGGCCGTGCTCGACTGCTGGTCTTCGTGTTGGTCGGCGCGTGCGTTGGGGTATCGCGCGTCCCGAGGATTGACGGCGAATGGCATGGGCGTGATCGTGCAGCAACAGATCGATGCGCGGTTTGCCGGTGTCATGTTCACGAACACTATCGATGGTCTGGTGCTCGTCGAGTACACTTCGGGGCTCGGCGACGCCCTGATGGCCGGCGAGATCGATCCCGGCCGAATCGTGATGAATCGTGACGGCAGTGGTGTTCGTACATTGGCCCGTGGCGCGGGAGACCCGATGCTCTCGTCGATCGCGGTCGCGAACCTCGCCCGAGTTGCGGCCACGCTTGAGCACGGATTCGGCGAGCCGCAGGATGTCGAATGGGCGATTGATGCGGGCCACAGGCTTTTCGTGGTTCAGGCACGACCCATCACCGCGCCTATTCGGGGCCTGCCGTTGAACCACGGGCGAGCAATCGTGCGCTGGACCAATGCCAACGTCAACGAAAATTTCCCAGCGCCAATTTCACCGCTCCTCTATTCCATCGCTGCTGCCGGCTACGCGCACTACTTCCGCAATTTGGCGACCGCCTTTGGTTTGGCCCGGTCCCGCGTTGCCGCTATTGACGACGCCCTCCGGCACATCATCGGTGCTCGCGGTGCGCGCATGTACTACAACCTCACGAGCATCCACACGATTCTTCGCGCGGCGCCGCTGGGTGACACGCTCGTCGCCGCGTTCAATCGTTTCGTCGGAACGTCCGGCTCCGAAGGCGAAACGGGCGTCCCGCGCGCCGTGGGGTGGCGGGGGCGCATCCGCGAAGGTGGAGAGCTCGCGACAATGAGTATTCGAAGCGCTTGGGCGTTCCTCCATCTCGGCCGCCGCGTTGCGCAATTCGAACGCACGATTGACGACTTCGCTGCACGAACGCACTCGCGGCATCTCGACCGACGGTCGCAACGAGAGCTTCGGCTGTCGCTCGCGGAACTGATGGATATTCGTTGCCACCGTTGGACGAATGCTGGACTGGCTGACGCTGCCGCAATGATTTCCTACGCGCTGCTGCATCGGCTGATTGACCGCGCGTACGATGGGGCCGCGCCCGGTTCGCTTCACAACAGCGTGCTGCAGGCGATCCCCGGTCTCGTGAGCCGCGAGCCCGTGCATCGACTGTGGGATTTGTCGCGCCTCGTCCGCAGCAATACGGCGCTTCGCCTGCTGTTCGAGTCCGAGACTCCGGTAATTCTTGCCATTGTGCGACACGATTCGCGATTCGCCGAGTTCTGTGCTGCGTTCGATGCCTACCTCGAGCAATGGGGATTCCGTTGCTCGGCCGAACTTATGCTGACGGTGCCCAGCTTTCAGGAAGATCCATCGGCGGTCATCGATACCATTCGCTCGTATGTGCTGCTCGACGGTGAGTCACCCGGCGACTCTCTGCTGCGTCAACGTGCCGCTCGGCGCAAGGATACGCGGGCGATGCTGCGCGCAACGCGGTGGCGCCCGATCTTCAGACATTTTCCGCTCGTCACATATGCGCCGGTCCTCGACATCGCTCTGCGATGGACGCAGGCGTCGATCGGCCTCCGAGAAAGGGCGCGGCTCAAACAGGCGCTGCTGTACAGCCGGTGTCGTCGGATTGCCCTCGCCATGGGTGATCGGCTTGTTGATCAGAGCCTGTTCGCGCGTCGCGATGACGTCTTTTGGCTCACCGTCTCTGAACTCGACGAGCTGACTTCCGGCGGTGCCATGTTCCCCGGTCACATCGGGGAACTCGTGGCGCTCAGGCGTTCCGCTCACGCCGCCGTCGCCGCGGAGTCCTTCCCTGATTCCTTCACGGCGTACGAGGGTGAATATGTCGTGTCATCCCCTGCGCTGAGTGGTCTGGATTTGGTGATGCAGGATCCCGGTTGTGATTCGCGTGCCGTTGGAGGAGCACACCACGCAGGAGCCGGTGCCTGCGGAGGTCGGGCTACAGGCCGCGCGGTGGTACTGAACGACGTCAGCGAGGCCTCGCGAATTACGCCGGGAGACGTCCTCGTGACACGACAGACCGATCCGGGATGGGCACCGGTATTCTTTCTCATCAGTGGTCTTGTGATAGAACGCGGCGGGATGCTGTCGCATGGGGCGATTGTCGCACGCGAGTTTGGCATTCCCTGCGTGGTGGGCGTTCCAAACGCGACCCGCCTCATCCCGGAGGGGCAACGGATCTCCGTTGACGGGGATTTGGGAGAAGTGCATGTCCTCGGGTGAGACAATCACGTGCTACCTGAAGGAACGCTATTCGACGAAGGTTTTCGTACCGTTCGCCGTGTTCCTGTTCGCAAGTGGCACAGCGGCCATCGGCGGATCTCCAACCATCAGCATTGGCCTTCAGGGCATCGCATTGGCCTATGTGCTCGTGCTGTTCTTCCGCGTTTGGGACGATCTCGCTGATCTCAAATCAGATCGGGTAACGCACCCCGAGCGCGTGATGGTGAGGGCGAATGGTACGTCGGTGTTTCGATGGTTGATGGCAGCACTCACGGCATCCGGTCTCGCACTCATTGCCTCGCGACCCGCTGCCACGGAGGCGCTTGCGCTGTTCTCTGCGCTCGTTGGGCTCCTGGGTATCTGGTATGCGGTGCGCGGTCGCATCGACGCGAGCGCGCTGGTGAGTTCCCACGTCGTGCTGTTGAAGTATCCGGCGATCGCCCTGATCGCCGCAGGGCCACCCATGCGCACGGTGCCAACCCGTGTTCCCACGATGTTTCTCCTCGCCTTGGTCTACATCGCCCTCTGTCTGTACGAACTGCTCCACGATCGTACGATTCGCATGGCGCGTGGCGGCACGTTGACCATGACCGTCGAGCTCATGCTGCTCGCCGTGCTGCTCTATGGAACTCTCTCCGCACGAGGACTTTTACCGTGACTGCTGTGCCGCTCGCGCAGTCCCATCCGTCGACCGCCGTGGATTCGCCATTCGAGGTGATCACGTGCTACAACTGCGGATCGTCTGACCATGCGCCGTTCCTGACCGCGCAGGACGACTACACGGGCAAGCCCGGCCGGTTCTCATTTGTCACGTGCCGCGACTGCGGACTTCGTTATCAGAATCCGCGGTTAAACGTCGAGGCGATCAAGTCGTTCTATGACGATGAGTATATCGCGCACCGCAAGAAATCTGATTGGGGCGTGCTCACGGGATTCTTCAATTGGGTCATGGACAGGCACGATCGGTTGAAGGACCGGTGTGTCAGCCGGTACGTCTCGCTCGGGCCCGACAGCCAGGTGCTCGACGTGGGCTGTGCCGTGGGAACATTCCTTCAGAAAATTCGCCAGCGTCATGGTTCGCATGTTGTCGGCGTTGACTTCAAGGACCTCGGGGCGAGTCCGTCGCTGCAAGGCATCGAATTTCACTGCGGACTGTTCTATGAGCAGGGGATCGCGCGCGATCGCTTCGATCTGGTAACGATGTGGCACTACCTGGAGCACGACTACGACCCAATGCGCACGCTGCGTACCGCGCGCGACACGATGAAGCCAGGTGGCCGCCTTGTCATCGAAGTCCCGAGGCTCGACTCCATGACATTTCGACTGTTTGGTGCGCGTTGGCCGGGAGTGCAGGCGCCTCAGCATACGGCGCTCTATGATCGCACCCTGCTGCTGGAGATGGTACGGAAGGCGGGGTTCGAGGTTGTGGACTATCTGCCATACGGGGCGTTCCCGGCCTTCTTCTATTTCTTCGCGGGCACGGCGTTCACGCTGCTCAACGGGAGGGGTCTTGATCTCGCACGTTCGATCCTTCCGTACTTCGTGGGCCAGATTCTGTTCGCGCCAGTACTCATGCTTGAGAAGCAGCTCAACTTTGCCATGCAGACCGTGGTGTGTCGGAGGGTGCCGTGAGCCGCGAGGTGGTGTCGTACGGCACCCGATTTCGTGTGGCCGCGACGTTTGTGGTCATGGGGCTGGGCGCACTGATCATGCTCGCCGTGGCGCTTCCGAGCCTGTTTCTTGCGCGAAGGCTTTACTCCGAGGTGATCGGGGGCGCCCTCGGATCGCTGGTGTTGCGGGTGTGGGGCATTCGTTTCACGCTCCACTATCTCGCGCCGCTGCCAGCGCGCCAGGTCGTCTTCGTTTCCAATCATAACTCCACCTTGGATGTATTCACGTTGATTGCCATCCGACTGCCACGTACGCGGTTCTTCCTTGGCGGTTGGCTCAAGAAGTTCATCCCCATCTGGGTTGTTGGCGCGATCATCCGCATCTTCTGGACGGTGCCGCAAGAGTATCCGGAACAGCGGCGTCGGATCTTCGCGCGCGCTGAGCGCATTCTGAGACGCACTGGCGATTCAGTGTACCTGAGCCCCGAAGGAAAGCGAATCGTCAGCGGTGATATTGGCGCCTTCAATCGCGGTGCGTTTCACCTCGCTACCGCACTCCAGGCGCCGATCGTACCGATCTACTTCCATATTCCGCCTGACGTCAATCCTGGCCTTGGCGTCAACGCCCGTCCGGGAATGCTTGATGTGTATTTTCTACCGGCCATCGAGACCTCGTCGTGGCGCGTGGAGCACGTTGATGTGAACAAGGAACGGGTGCGCGATCTGTTCGTCCGAGTCAACACGGCAATGCGCGCGAACGGATGTATGCCGACGGACCTGACCATCGCCCCCGTGCCGGCGATCGGCGAGGCCGGGGTCGCGTGAGGACCGAGCGCTTCGCCTCGCTGGTCGAGATGCTTCAGTATCGCGCGGCGGTCTCGCCAGGTGAGCGCGTGTACACGTTTCTCACTGACGGCGAGACTGAGGGTGAGTCGCTCACGTATGGGGCGCTCGACGTGAAGGCCCGAGCGATCGCCGCCACGTTGTCACTTCAGGGCGTCGCGCCAGGAGACCGGGCGATTCTGCTGTATCCGCCCAGTCTCGACTTCATCTCCGCATTCTTCGGTGCGCTGTACGCTGGCGTGATTGCGGTACCATGCTATCCGCCTCATCCATCGCAGATCTCGAGGGCGTTGCCACGTCTTCTCGCTATCGCGAGCGACGCGGGCGCGTCGGTCGTGCTGGCGCCAGCGCAGATCGTCGCACTGGCGCCCGACATCTCAGGTCTTGCGCCACCACTCGGCAAGATTCCCTGGATCGCCACCGATCTCGACGATCACGACAGTGCCCGTCACTGGCGCGGCGTCGGACTCGCCGCAGACACGCTCGCATTTCTTCAGTACACGTCGGGGTCAACGGCGACGCCGCGCGGTGTGATGGTCTCCCACGGGAACCTGCTGCACAATCTCGCGTACATGAACTACGGGGCGGAGAACGACGCGACTACCGTAGCGGTCTCGTGGTTGCCGGTGATTCACGACATGGGGTTGATCGAGGGAATCCTCGCGCCGGTCTTTGCCGGCTATCCGACCTTTCTCATGGCGCCGACCGCGTTCCTCCAACGTCCCATTCGGTGGCTACGCGCCATCAGCAAGTACCGCGCAACGAATAGCGGAGGACCCAACTTTGCCTACGACCTCTGCGTGCGAAAGATTACCGCTGAGCAGCGCAAGACCCTCGATCTGTCATCGTGGCGGGTTGCATACAATGGCGCCGAGCCCATTCAGTCTGAGACGCTGGCCGGGTTCCATCGATTGTTTGCCGAGCAAGGCTTTCGCTGGCGATCGTTCTATCCTGTGTACGGATTGGCCGAGGCAACGCTCGTGGTTTCGACCGGTCGCCTCGCGTATACACCGGTCTTCCATGACGCCGACGCCGAGGCATTGGCCCGTGGCTACGTCAGGAGCCCGGATGCGACACGCGGTGTCAGTGCGAACGCGCAGACCACTTTGGTCTCGAGCGGCCAGGTTGCCTGTGGCACCACCGTGGAGATCGTAAACCCAAATACGTGCACGCCATGTGCCGAACGCCAAATCGGTGAGATCTGGATCTCGTCACCAAGCGTCACGCGCGGATACTGGGGTCGGCCTGCAGAGACGACCCAGACGTTTGAAGCGCGCGTCGCCAATCACGACGCCAGAACGTTTCTCCGCAGTGGAGATCTGGGGGTCTGTATCGAAGGGGAACTGTATGTCGTCGGCCGCTTGAAGGACGTGATCATTGTGCGTGGATTGAACTACTACCCACAGGATCTCGAAACCACCGTTGAGCAGCGTATCCATCCGCTGGTCCGTGCAGGATGCACGGCCGCCTTTGCCGTCACTGGGCATTCCGACGAACGTGTGGTCGTGGCGGTGGAGATTGATCCGCGAGAAGTAGGGCGCGCCAGCAACGATCGGGCACGAATTCACAGCGCGACCGCGCTTTCGCCTGATGTTCGCGCTATCCTCGACGGGATCGGCGAGCAGATTCTGGCGGTCATCGCGGAGCAGCACGGCATTCGGCTTCATGCGGTCGCGATCTTGCCTCCGGGAGGTATCCCAAAGACCTCAAGCGGCAAGCTCTGTCGCTACGCGGCGGCTCAGGCGTTTAGCCGGAACGAACTCAATGAAATAGTCCGACGTAATGGCCTGGGACAGCAGCCCACCCCCGCCGCCCGGTCACGCCTGATGGCCGACGCATGACGATAGACACGAGCGCACTCACCGGCGCCGATCTGCGGAGGCGTCTGATCGCGATTGTCGTTCGTGTAATCAATACGGCGAGGAGTGAAGGAACGCGTATCGCGATCCCGAAGGACGTCGCGGCGCACTCCTTCCCCTCACTGGGAATCGATTCGCTGGTTGGCGCCGAATTGACGGCCGAGATAGAGGACGAGCTGGGCCTGGAACTCTCGCCATCCGACGTGTTTGTCTACCCAGACATCGAGTCGCTCGCCCGATTGATCGAGCGCCAAGGCAATGGGATGAGGTCCAGCGACGACTCTCGGTGGCCGAACGATGATTTGACGCGCGGGCGACACATGCGACAGATGCTGGACGACGCCGTGCTTCCGCCGGAGATCGTTCCGCGCCAGGGCGTTTCGCAGGGCGGCGTCGCCCTCGTGACTGGAGCGACCGGATTCGTCGGCGCTCACGTGCTGCGCGCGCTCCTTCGCCGCTCGGCGGAGAACGTCTGCTGTCTCGTCAGATTCGGATATGATGACGACCGCACTGGGCTGGCGCGCGTGCGTGAGGCACTCGAGCGCTACGCCATCTGGGAGGACGCCTATGCTGCGCGAATCGAGGTTGTTCGTGGCAACATCGCGCGTCCACTGCTACACCTTGGCGCCAACGAGTTTCTCGCGCTGTCTCATGCGGTGCACACGATCTACCACTCGGCCGCGGAGGTCGACTGGGTTCAGTCATACGAAGGCCTGCGCGATACCAATGTCTTCGGCACCCGAGAGCTGCTACGGCTGGCGTGCACCGGAACGGCCAAGCCGTTCCATTTCGTCTCGAGCCTCGCCGTGTGCTACACCACCGACTGGCGCGAGCCGGGACGAGAAGACGACGATGCGATCAACGGGCTCGCCGGTCTCCATCTCGGGTACGCCCAGAGCAAGTGCGTCGCGGAATCGCTCGTTCGTGAAGCGGCGCGCCGCGGACTTCGCGCCACGCTCGTCCGACCCGCGTTGGTCTCGGGCGACAGCGTGTCGGGCGTATCGAACGCCGACGACTTGCTGTCACTGTTCGTGCGTAGCTGCATTCGCATGAGGGCTGCGCCCGACCTGGATTGGCCGATGGACTCCGTGCCGGTCGACTTTGTTGCTGAGGCGCTGCTGGGCGTCGCCGCTAAGGAGCACGCTGGTTTGCGGACGTACCATCTCGCGAATGCCGGGTCGCGGCATTGGCGCGAGTGCGTCTTGTGGATGCGCCTTCAGGGATATTCTCTCGAGTTGCTCTCGTTTGCGCAGTGGTCTGCCCGATTGCGCGTCGAAGCAGTCACACCGGACCATCCGCTCTTCGCACTTCGGTCGTTTTTTCTCGCCATCGTTGCGGGTCAGCACGGATTCTCGCTGCCGGAATTGTACGAGCAGAGTCGACGCCGTCCGATCTGTTCGGATGAGAGTCGACACACACTTCAGGCGATCGGTGTAAGCTGCCCACCATTCGATGCGCGCCTGCTCGACCGGTACTTCGCCTCGTATGTCAGACTGGGTGTCCTCCCGAAGGCCGGCGTTGCCGCGGGAGTGCGAAGCCGCGTGCACGCGTGCAACATGAATGGCGTTGATCGTCTTCGAGACCAGTGTGAGCGGATCGAATTGGACATGCGCGAGCGTTCCGGCAACCCGCACGTGCGAATCGTTGATGCCACGCTCACTCCCATGGGAGGAGATGACGGCATCATCACCGAACTGACGTCATGGCGTGGAGGCACCAGTGCGGGACTCTACCGTGCGCAATTGTTGAATGCCAACGGTCTGGATGCGACGCGCACGCCAACCGACGTCGTGATCAAAGTGAAGCCACTGGATCGTGACGTCATCGACACCGGCGGCCATGTGGCACACTTGTGTTCGCCCGCGCTGGGCAGGCAGTACGATGCATGGCATGACCACATCGGCCTCACGCGCGGCCATGTCCGGGAGCTTGCCGTGTACGAATGCGCGCCAGTTCGCGCCCGTCCCTTCATGCCGCAGCTGCTGGCGACCGTGAGCGATCCGAAGCGGGAGGAGTGGATACTCGCGCTGGAACATGTTCGTGACGCCGTAGTGATCAACGCGTGGAATCGGCCATGGGCAGCGAGCGAGATTGAAGTAGCGCTCGAGGGGCTTGCACAACTCCACGCGTCGTGGTTCGAACGGCAGGCCGACTTTGCCGGGGCCCGGTGGTTGCCACCAGCGCGGACGCCGGAGCTCATGATGGAAATGCGACCGCTGTGGTTGGAACTGGCGAAGAATGCACAGCCGATGTTTGATCGCTTCGCAGGTTCAGGCGTGACCGACGCTCACCGCACGCTTGTTGAATCGATAGACCATTGGTGGCATCCACTGATGGAGCAGCCCAGAACGCTTATCCACAACGACTTCAATCCCAGAAACATCCTGCTCCGAAAGCAGGGTGGCGAGGTTCGACTGTGCGCGTTCGACTGGGAGATGGCGACGGTCGGCGCCCCGCAGCGCGATCTCGCCGAGTTGCTCTGCTTTGTCCTTGATCCGGAAACAGCAGGCGATCAGGTGCACACGTGGATCACGCGCGGTCGCAAACTGCTGGAGCGCGCCAGCGACCGCCCAATCGACGCTGGGCTGTGGGCAGCCGGCTTTCGCGCTGCCCATGGTGAACTCCTGATTGACCGGCTGTCGATGTACGCGATGTTGCATCGCATTCGGGCGCAGGCATTCCTGCCGCGAATCGTGCGCACATGGCTGGCGATTCACAGTAGCGTTGAAGGTTGGATTCGCTGAAGGGGGGCGTTCAGTCGTGCGGGCATGTACCTGTGCTCAAGGAACTCGTAAATCGCTGGCCGAGACAGGCGCTTTGGCGACGCCTTCAACGCCGCCGCCGGCAGCATCATCGCCGCCGAACACGCGACAACGCGGTGACAACCTTCGAGCAACCGTTGCCGTCGCGTTCCAACCAGTCGCTGTTGATTCGAATGTCACTCTCACTTCATCCGGCACCACGGGAAGTGTCGAAACGTCTCGGCGGTACCCTCCGGTTGTTGCAAACTGTGCGTGCTGCGCTTCCCGAAGCGCAGCGAGCGCATTCCGCATTTGTAACATCGGGCCTGATTTCGTCCAGAAAGACATGAGGGGATGCCGGGCAGTTCTCCGGGGTGTCCGGCAAGAACAGGGTCGGTGCGAGGACCCAGCACGCATCCCGCGGAGCACGCGGAGGACACGGCGCCCCGCGCGGGGCCGCGGCGCCATCGGGTGAAGGCGCTTTAGTCTTACCGCAGGGGACGCGGGGGACGCAGGGTACTGATTTGTTGATTGTCTTCGCGGCTCTCGGGCAGGTCTTTCCGACGCACACGAACGAATTCAAAATCAGTCTCCTGCGTCCCCTGCGGTTCAATACTTCCACTTTTACGCGGCACAATTCCCGCCGAGCCCCTACGAGTCCGTCGGCCGATAATCCTGGCGTGTGGCGCCAGCTGCCGTTTGGTAAATCAGCGTCGGCCAGTGCGCATTCCGCAGTGTAGTGCGCCACGTAGAGTATACCAGACTTCTCGGCACGCCCACGCGACCAGTTAAGGATGTGGGAAGGTGGGCGGGGCGCAGCCGACGCATCGGCCCGCAATCGGACGAGAGGTACGGCGTAGTAACCGAACGCATTCCAGCGTGGTAATCTTCCCTGCATTCCCGTCGGGCACCCCGTGAACCAACTGGACTCAAGCCTCGCAGCCGCGCTGAAGGATCGCTACCGCATCGAGCGTGAACTCGGTGCGGGCGGGATGGCCTATGTGTACGCGGCGCATGACCTGCGCCACGACCGCCCTGTCGCGCTCAAAGTGCTCCGACCGGAGCTCGCGGCGGCGCTGGGCGCCGAGCGATTCCTCGCGGAAATCCGAACGACGGCCAAGCTGCAGCATCCGCACATCCTCGGCCTGATCGACTCCGGCGACGTCGACGGCACGCTGTTCTACGTCATGCCACTCGTCAAAGGCGAATCCCTGCGTGCGCGATTGGAGCGTGAAAAGCAGTTGCCCATTGAGGAGGCGGTGCGCATCGCACGTGACGCGGCCGTGGCGCTCGACTACGCACATCGCGAGGGAGTGATTCATCGCGATATCAAACCAGAGAATATCCTGCTCCAGGACGGGCAGGCGATGGTGGCGGATTTCGGGATCGCCCTCGCCGTGGCGCAGGCAGGCGAACAGCGGCTGACTCAGTCGGGCTGGTTCATGGGAACGCCACAATATATGAGTCCGGAGCAGGCGCTGGGAGAGCGGCAACTCACTCCGCGAAGCGACGTCTATTCGCTGGGATGCGTGCTGTACGAAATGCTGGCGGGCGAGCCACCGTTCACCGGGCCAACCGCGCAGGCCATCGTTGCGCGAACCATGGCCTCGGAGCCACACCCGATCGCCACGACACGGCCATCGGTGCCGGCGCACGTGGCCACCGCCGTGCACATCGCGCTGAGGAAAGTCGCCGCTGATCGGTTCGCGACCGCGCAGGCGTTCGCCGATGCCCTCGCGGGGAATGCGTCAGCGTTGATGGATCAGCCAAGAGCACACCAACGCCGCCGTGCCACTTGGCGGGCCGCCGCCGTCATTATTGCTGCTGCGGCAGGCGGTGCAGCCGCTGGCTGGATCGGCAAGGCGATCGCATCGCCCGCGAAAACGTCGTCGCCGTTGTCGCAGTTGACCCTCCTCTTACCCGACCGCACGGATCCCGCCAGTCTGCGAGGAACCGCCGTCTCGCGAGACGGAACGCTCATTGCATTTGCATACGCGGGACTGGGCGCAACGACCACTCCGCGACTACTTCACGTGCGGCGCCTCGACTCGCTGACGGCGCGTCCACTGACTGGCACCGACGGCGCCTTCATGCCCTTCTTCTCTCCCGACGGCACGTCTGTTGGATTCTTTGCCGACGGTAGCCTCACGCGACGGTGCGCGCGAGCCGCTGCGTGCGGAACCGAACAACTACGCCTACCCGGTCCTCTCACCCACGGGCGACAGGATTGCCACGTCAGTCTCCGATGGCGCGGATTCGGAGGACGCGTGGATCTATGACCTTCGCCGCGACATGTCGACCAAGTTCTCGTCCGACGGAGGAGTCACCTTTCCGATCTGGAACCCGAATGGCTCGACGCTTACCGTTCAACGCAGAAACGGCACAGCGCGAGACATCTATTCGTTGTCGATGGACGGTTCAGGGAGCAAGTCTCTGCTCTTCAAGACCGGCGATCATCTGTATCCCGCATCGTGGACGCACGACGGGCGTACGCTTGTCGCCATGCGGCTTGTCGGTCCACCTGGTACTTTCGGGCTTTGGACGATCGACCCGGCCGACGCCAAAGCGTTTCGGTACATCGTGCCGTCGGGATTGGGTGGTCGCCTGTCACCAGACGATCGGTGGCTCGCGTTCTTCGCCAACGTTGCCGACCGACAAGAGCTGTTCGTCACGGCATTCCCCCGCGGTGGCGCGCGATGGCGGATATCGAGCGACGGTGCTCGTGAAGCCGTCTGGTCGCGAGACGGATCGTTGCGCTGGTCGGATGAATCGTGGAAGTCGTCTCGGCAGCGTCGGAAGTTGGTAACGCTCGACGCCGAAGTGTTGATCGCGGCTTCAGGCGGAACGGTGGCGGCTCAC
>JANOKE010000676.1:0-3859 GCA_031419135.1 Gemmatimonadaceae bacterium | reverse complement strand
CCTTGGAGCTCTGCGCGCACGACCGCCGTTCCGACGCCGACTCCCAGTATGGTGCCCAGGGAATCGACGACCACCACACTCGTGTCAGAGCTCGTCCAGATGAAACGTGGCGCCGAACCAATGGTGGAGTCGCCAGTCGCCGCGGCATTCACGCGCATGGTGCGACCCAGAAACAGCGAATCGTTGGGCGCTTGTAGCGTCACCGCGGTGACGTGCACGATGGGAGCCGCCGTGCTCTCGCTGCAACCGCAGAGTGCCGCACAGTAGCTTGCCGCAACGAGCGACGTTCGCAGTCTCACCAGATTCCCTTGCCGTAGCTCCGTCGGACGAGCCACCGAGCCTTCAGTCCCACACGGTCGTCACCGCATCATACGCGCGAAGGTGCTGGTCCGCTGTCAGCAGCGTAGCGCCGAGGCCGAGCGCCGTTGCGACAATGATACGATCGGCGGGGTCCTTGTGCGCAAAGTGCACGAGCTGCACCGCGCGCGCGGCAATTCGATTGTCGACGGGAATGAACGAAAAGTATGGCACGGTTTCAACGTGATCAATCCACGCATTGACCTCGAAGGTGAACTCCAGGCGTCCGGCGGCCACGAGCATCGCAATTTCCCAAATGCTGATGGACGATACGGCAACGGGTGCGTCGGCTGCGACAGCCGCGTCGATCAGTCTTCGCGCCTTCGGGCCGACGCGTCTTTTATCGGAGACCCACCAGACGAGTGTGTGCGTATCGAGAACGATCACGCACCGGCGTCCCAATCGTCGACGCCGACTGGTTCCGTTGGCGCAGTGTACTTGACCACCGACCCGCGCAGCACGCGCAGCGCAGATGGCGCGTGTTCGCGGTATGGCGTCAACTGCAGGACCGGCGTTCCGCGATCAGTGATGATGATCGCCTGCCCAGTGCGCTCGACCTGCCGAAAGAGCTCAAGTGCCGTCGCCTTGAATCGCGATTTCGAAACGAACAGTGTCATGTGCCTATGGTTGTATGACTATGGTCATACTAAGCGTGTTTGAGCGTGCCGTCAAGGCTGGGGGGTGAGTGTCCGATTTGCCTTCGTAGCGTTGCTGATCTGCAGATCGAATCCCTGTGGCGATGTCGTGTGATAGCTCTTGTACATGGCAGTCGGGTCGTGAATATCGCCTCTGCCACCCGTGTCGGCACGACCGCTGAGTCCACGCTTGTCCAACTCGGCCTTGGTTCCGTCGGCATCAAACGGCGTGATGCCAAACGAGATGTGGCCCATGGACGCGCGGCGAGTCGCCGTCTTGTCAAATGCTGGATTGAGCGGGTTCCCGCCGCGGATGATGACGTTGCCGCACTCGTCGCAAATCCACGTTTCATTCTGGCTGCCTTCATCACCCCTTGGCCTCCAGCCCAGCAGCGCCTCATACCACGCGTAACTCTCTTTATAGTTCGTGACGCCAAACGAGATGTGATCGAGCCACACGGTTTTCCAATTGGTGTTCTCGAACGGTGCCGGAGCGGGCAAGGCCGCTTTCGCTGCCGACGCCTTGCGCACCTTTACATAGCCGCCGTTGCTGAGCTGCACATCAAACCCATCCGGGTCTTTGACGTGAAAGCTTTCGAAGCCCTTGCCATCGTTGTCTGCCACGGGGTTCAAGCCACGTTTTCTGAGCTCCGCTTCAACGGTCTTTGCGTTCCACGGCGAAATTTGCCAAGAGAACGAATCCCACACGGCCTGTGGTGACTGACGCGGTGCACCACCGGCGCCACCACGCCCACCACCACGGCCACCACGACCGCTGGTATCACCTGCGGCAGCTGGTGGTGGTGTTGGGCGCGGCGGCGGTGGCGGCGGCTCGTACCCACCCACGATCACCACGCTGCCGATATCGCCGATGTCGAGCACGGCCTGTTTGCCATCGTCGCTCCGAACCTTCCAGTTCATAAGCGTCGCGTAGTAGGCCGCCTCCTTTCGGTAGTCGACAGCGTGCATCGTGAAGTGGTCGAGGGCGACCGTCTTCCAACCGGTGGGCGCGAACGGCGCCGCGATATGTGTCGTGTCGCAGGCTGGAGTGCCGGCACGTGCGCCACCGCACTGCCCCTGCGCCCGCGCCACCAACAGCGGGGCGACCAGCAACGCGATGCCAGTCGCCGTGTAGAGCAAGCGACGCCTGATCGCACCGCGGTCAGCGTGCTCGATCGGTTGTGAGATCTGTGTCTTCATAATTCACTTCTCTGTTGGTGTGAGCAGATGGGAGGGACGCCTAAAACCGCCAGCCGAGTGAGCATCGCGAGGAGGGCCTCGATGGCTCTCACGGTGCACGTCGTGCTCGTCAACGCATCGCCGCAGCACGAACGCGTGAATGAGGATCCAGATGATGACCCGCCACTCGCAGTCGCGCTTTGCGCCGAATGCAAGCATCGTCGATTCCAGCGACAAACATCTCATGCACGTGTCCGGGTGGCAAGATATGACGCCAATGCCGTTGGCATCGCGCATGCTCCACGAGTGGCGAGCACCGCGGCTGGAATCCAATCTCCGCAAAGTCGTCGATGCGGTGCCGCTCACGCAGCAACCGGCCGTTCAAACGGCGGTGCACGCGATCGTGGCCGCGGAATCGGCCGGGGATGCCCGAGACCGCCCGTCGCGTCTTCCATCGCGAGTACCGCCTACGTTGTCCGAAAGCAAGCGAGCACCTCAATCGCAATTGGGAGCGAATGATCACGTACTGCGACTTGCCGAAGGAGCACTGGCGTCACCGCACACCACCAACGTTGTCGAACCTCCCTTTGCCGCTGTGCGGATCGGCGCATCGGTTGCAAAGCGCTTTCAAGGAGGTGCAACACGCTACGGTCATGATCTAACGACTGCGCCGCGTCGCCGAACAGCGCGTTCGAAAGCTCAATGCGTCAAAGCTCAAAGCTTCAGCGTCTGTTCCACGGCGCGCAAACGACTACAGGCATTTCCGTTTCCATCTGATCATCCGCGAAAGCCGCCGCGTGACCATGCAATCACACTGCAGTTGACAAGACCTCCAGTGCGTTGTAAACTCTGCCTTCCCATATAGTAGGAGAAAAATGCTTTCGCTTAGCAAGGCTGGTCTAGTGTTTTGTGTTCTGTTGGCCTCCTGTGTGGATTCCTCAGTTGGACCAGAATAGGCGATCGAAGAGAACGCCATTGCAACGCTGCATCGGGATTCCTCGCTTCTGGCCGTTCTCGCGAATGCGGCACATGATCGGAGGCGCCTGAACGGGGTCGAGAGACGCCTTGCTTTCATCGAGGGTCTTGTGAAGTGCGAGGCCTTTGAGCGCCTTTCGAACGGACGAATTAGTATCGCTCAAATACCGCTTTCCAAGCCGAACGTCTTCAAGGGCAAACCGCGGCACGTCCGCGTCGTTGCACTCCGCCTTTCGGATTCCGGGGGCGACAAGCACGTCGTCTTGCAGTGCGGAATCCCTGCGGAGAGCGACACGCGCACGGCGTTGAAGGACTTGAACTACGCGAACGTTCGGAGGATGCTGTCTGACCCGGCGATCGCGGTAACGTATAGTGAGTCAGATCTTGCTCGCATTCGGTCCAGCATCTCCGTCGCCGCTCGAGCTGAAGGACTCTCGAACGAGCGTGAGCAACGCGTGGTACATGCTGCCGCACCGCTGATCTCGTTCTCGACTGGTATGTCTGGACTTGTGGATTGTCCTCTCAACGGTAGCCCGTCACAAGGCTGTACGTCGTTGGGCGGAATGCAAATCGTCGCCGACTACCTTCCTCCATACCCTGCCGGCGCTGGTGGTTTCGACACGTATGGTATTGGCGACGGTTGGGACGGCTACTACGCGCGCGCGAACATGATCCTAGTGCAGGTCGAGGGTGAACCCGCTTGCGCGACGATC
>JANOKE010000675.1:0-3828 GCA_031419135.1 Gemmatimonadaceae bacterium | reverse complement strand
CCGTCCGCGCACCTGACGGGTTCAGCAACGGCCGCCGCGAGCCCGTCGATCGCCGTGCTGCCGTTTGCCAACATGAGTGCGGAGCCCGAGAACGAGTACTTCTCGGATGGAATCTCCGAGGAGATCATCAACGCCCTCGCGCAGCTCCCCGGTCTCAAAGTGATCGCCCGCACCTCGGCGTTTTCGTTCAAGGGGAAGCAGATCGACGTGCGAGAGATTGGCCGGGCACTTGGTGTGGAGCACATTCTTGAGGGAAGCGTGCGGCGGGCAGGGTCGGCGCTACGCGTGACAGCGCAGTTGATCGACGCCTCCGACGGGTCGCACAAGTGGTCGACCCGCTACGATAGAACGCTGGCTGACGTGTTTGCCATTCAGGACGAGATCACCGCAGCGATTCGCGATGCGGTTGGGGGCACACTGCTCGGGTCTCGTCGTCCCGCGACGTATGAAACGGACGAAGTGACGTACGATTTGTTCCTGCGCGGGAAGGCATTGCTGTGGGAATCGTCGGCGCGTTTCGCTGAGGCCCTCGATCTCCTCACGCGCGCCACCGAACGAGACGCTGACTTCATTCCGGCGCTGGTCGCACTGGCGGATGTCCATGCCATGCGCGTCTTGTTCACCCTCACGCGGGGGCGCGAGGGATGGGCGCGAGTACGATCGCTCGCTGACAGCATTGCGGCACGTGAGCCTGACAGTGCGGCCGCGAAACGTCTGCTTGCCTTCGTGCTCAGCGGAACGACGTACGACTTCCCCGGTGCCGAAGCGCACCTTCGTTCGGCAGTCATCGCGAGCCCCAGCGATGTCATGGGGCACGGCATCCTCGCACTTGTGCTACTGGTCAGCGGTCAGTTGGCCGAGTCCGACCTGCACATCCGGCGCGTCATTGCGCTCGATCCGCTCAGTCCCCTCGGTTACGCTTTCGCGGCTAACAACTGGGCGGTAGGCGGTCAGTTCGCATACGCCGAATCGGCGGCGTCCACGGCCATCGAGATCGACCCGCGGTATCCCGAGGGGTACCACATGCGCGGGTACGCCCGAAACTACATGGGGAAATTCGCGGAAGCTGAGCGTGACCTGGTGCGCGTCCTGGAGCTCGGGAATCACACGGCCTGGCCACTTGCCAAACGGTCGATTGCGCTTGTTGGACTCGGGCGGCACGATGAAGTGCGGTCGATCCTGAACGAAATGCTCGCTCGTCGCGCCACGGAGTTCATGACGGCGGACGCGATAGCCTGCGTTCACGGACTGCTGGGCGAAAACGACGAGGCATTCCGCTGGCTGTCCATCGCCGTCGAAGAGCAGGCCAGTTGGGTCGGCTATATCGGTATCGATCCGATATTTGCTCCCGTCAGAAAGGACGCGCGGTTCGAGCCGTTCTGTCGGCTAGCGGGCATCCCGCTCAGGCCGCTACCGCCGAGCGCCCTCGACGCGCTTTAGTCGCACGTGTGAACCCCCCGGCGCAACCAATTTCATCGATTGACACCCACCCTACAGGCGTATATCGTCCACAGAACGGACAATAATCGTCCACGAGATGGACATATTTGCTAAATCATTTCACAACAATAACTTAAGATGACACCGGCGAGCGACAACTGGACAAATCTCCCTCGGTTAGCCACCCAGCATCTGCTCGCCAGCACAACCGCTTTGCCCGTCACCGTGCTGATGGGGGCCAGACAAACGGGAAAGAGCACACTCGTGCGAACCCTGCCGAGTCTCAAGGACTACCTCTTTCTCACGCTTGATCGCGCGGACATTCGCGAGCAGGCGCAACGCGATCCGCACGCACTGCTTCGGTCGGCCCCCAAGGTGATCGTCGACGAGGTACAGCGAGACCCGGCCCTCGTCCTCGCCATCAAGGAAATCGTCGACGAAAACGCCTATGCCGGACAGCGACAGGTGGGGCAGTTCATCCTCACCGGATCCGCCAACCTGCTCGAGATGCGGCGCGTGAACGAGTCACTCGCCGGTCGAGCCGCGTACACCACGCTCTGGCCGATGTCCCGTAGAGAACAGCTCGGCCAAGGCGTCGCCGGTACGTGGTCCGACTTTTTCACGACCACCACAACCGACTGGTCGGATCTGGTGCAGTCGACGACGGCCATCGCGGCAGATTGGCGCGAGTTCGCGCGCGTCGGTGGCTACCCAACACCTGCCGTTGAACAGACAACGGCAGACGAACGCGCGTTGTGGTTTCAGGGTTACATCGAGACGTATCTCGATCGCGACTTGCGTGACCTCGCGTCACTGAACAATCCACTCGACATGCGTCGCCTCATGCGCATCGCCGCGCACCGCGTTGGACAGCTCATCAACCGCTCGGCGTGGGCCAACGAGGCTGGCGTCGCGCCGACGACGGCTTTCCGCTATCTCGATCTGTTGGAACAATCGTATCAACTCATTCGCCTTGAGGTGTACGCTGTCAATCGCGGCAAGCGTCTGATCAAGAGTCCCAAGGCTTATTGGAGCGACCCCGCAATGGCCTGGCATCTCGCAGGCACGCCGCCGCTCAGCGGCTTTCACTTTGAGAATGTGGTGGCGCATGACCTGCTCGTGTGGCGCGACGCGCAATTGCGGAAACCGGCGATTATGCACTGGCGCACGACCACGCAGGACGAAGTGGACTTTGTCGTGGAACAACCTGACGGCAGACTCCTCGCCATCGAGTGCAAGAGCGGTGATCGCCCGACGTACGATGACGCCGACGGGCTACGGCTCTTTCTCCGCGAATACCCCGCCGCGAATGGTGGACTCCTGTTGCACAGCGGCACAGAGACGCGGTGGATCGCCGATCGCGTGCTCTCCGTGCCGTGGTGGCGCGTCATGTAGCCCGACGCCTGGCGCCGCGTTGGCGCCGCGTTGCGCCAGTACGCGATTCCCTCCGTTTCGAGCACGTGCCGCAACGCGGCGGACATCTCGGGACCGGCTACTCCCATGGGGGCTGGTTCTGCGGCATAGACATCGATCGTGACGGCGTCGCGGAGGCCCCCGGTCGATAGCCTCGATGAGCAGGGCCGCATCACAGGGTGCAGCAGGACACTTGTATGCAGGTGCCCGCCGTGAGCAGGACAATGCGCCCCTTCCGCGTGGTGTCGAGGGCAGTGCGCAGTCCTTCCGCCCCCGGCAGCGTGTAGAAGTTGTGCCCGCTGCCTGAAGCCCGGGAATGGACTCCGGAGCCAGTTCGACCCCGAGCGCAAGCAGGTAGTCGGCGTCGATGGTCTCGCCGGCCCGCCGAGTTTGCCGCAGAATCGCCCCAGAAGCGAATCGTGCGTGCCGGAGTCAGTCTCGCGTCGGGGATATCGGTGTGGCAGCCGCCAGAAGGTGACGCAGACGATGGCCGGTGTAGAATCACAGGTTCTACCGTACGAAAGCGAACGAGGACGCCTTGGGTTCGACGTCCTCGCGCTCCGTGGCACCAGGCTAACCTTGGTGCAGCGTGACCACTCATGTCGCAGCTGGCGCACGTTGCCGTTTTGTGCAGTAGTGATCTGACGCTCAGGGAATCGCGTCCGCACCGTAACAGATCGTTCCGCGATTTGGCATGAGACGAACGCGCTTTCCCGCGCGTTCGTCCTCGATTCGCGCACGGTGGTGCGCCGCACGAAACTCGCGGACGTCAACACAAGCAACATTCGTGCAGCGGTGGAGCTGGGTTGCCAGTCAATGAGCAGCATCTTCAACGAAGACGACACCCAAGTAGGCGCGCCATTGTTCTGGATCAACTTGCGTCCTGGTGTCGGCATGGGCTTCTCCGATGCCTTCTCCGATGCACAAGTCCCGGGAAAATCGCTCCTCGGTCTGCTTGCGGCAGAAAAAGTACTC
>JANOKE010000674.1:0-8420 GCA_031419135.1 Gemmatimonadaceae bacterium | reverse complement strand
GGGGTCGCGTTGTTCGCGGCCACGCCAACCGGCGTCATCAGTGGCATCGTTACCAATGCTGTCGGCGTACCGATAGCCAACGCCGCTATCGCCATTGACACTATGGCCGAAGTTCGCAGCGGTGACGACGGTCGGTTTGTCGTGCGCAGCGTACCAGCGGGTTCACGACAGGTCTCGGTGGTGTCGCTTGGCCAGCAGCCGTACACGAACTTCGTTAACCTGCTGGCCGGTGACACCGTGCGGTTGACCGTTCCCATGAGCGCGGTGCAGACACTCGAAGCGGTGAATGTGAAGGGGACCGTGATGTCGATGCGGATTCGTGACTACGAGGACCGGCGGCGTACGGGATCCGGTGCCTTTCGCGACTCAACGGAGATTCGGCGCTATCCCGATCTGTCATCGGTACTTCGCACCGTACCGAACGTCGCGATTCGGGGCCGCGGACTGAAGGGCCTCGTGTTTGGCATCGGCACACCACGACAGTGTGCCGCCATCCGAGACCAAGTGGACTTCCGAATCGACGGCCATCCGACAACCGTGGAAGCTGTCGAGACGCTGGATCCGCTCAGCCTGGCGGTGGTGGAGGTGTATAGTCGCGCCACCAAGTTGCCTGGCACAATGATGGGCAAGCTGCAGTACCAGTGCGCCGTGTGGATTTGGACCAAGTTGGGGTTGAGCCGGTAGCCTCAGGCGGATTGGGTCGGTCGGCCTGCTGCCCACCACTGGTTGCCCGCTGTCGCAACGGCACGCGGGTTATTCGGTCGATCTCCATTTCCGTCGATCGGCCCCGCGGGTCAGTCGCGATGCCTCACGAACAAAAGGCTGCGCGCACATCCGCTGGGAGAACGGCGATTGTGACCGAGTCCTTGTGGACGTCGAGGCCGAGAGGGATGATTGACGAAACAGCAGGTGACGATGACATGGGCTGGTCTCCGAAGACGTGCGACAGGGAACGCGTCGCCGTTGGCTCTGGACAGAGTGACTCTGCAGTGTACGGGAGGAGCGAACCCCACGCAAAGCGCGGGGACAGCCCCTATAACTTCTTGTCTGTTCGGCAATTTCACTTGCCTGGAAAGGAGAATGAAGATGACACGTAGACCGGTACCCCATGGTTACCAGTTGCCGAGGAGGTGTGATTTTGCGCGACGTTGATTTGCTTGAAATTGCCCCGCCGCCGCGTCGCGGCGAATGGGCTCAGAGCCCTACCCTGCCGCTTCCGCCGCCGCGCAATCGCGGCGAGCTCGATCGTTTCCTGGAGGCTCTGTCTACCGTCGCAGTCCAGGATGTCGAGGCGATCCGGACAATGTTCGCCGGCTTCGGCGACCGCGAGGCGCTGGCAGCGGTCATGCACGAGGCGCTCGGCGAACGTCCGTGCGGCGACATCGGCCGCTTTATGCTGCTGCTGTCGGCGGTCGGCGAACTGGCCGATCCCTCCTCGTTTGTAGCCCTCCACGATCTCGTCTGGGCCGAGGACGCCGAACTGCTGTTGCCCGACCCGCACGAGAACGAGGCGAGCACGGAGAGTTCCTGCTGCATGTTTTCCGCCTCGGGCATGATCCAGGCGCGCGCGGTGGAAATGTTCGCGTGGGTCGCGGTCGGCCGCGAAGATGATCGGTTGCTGCGCATCGTCGCGGAGCATCCCTCGGTGGTCACACGGCTGGCGGCGGCAGACGCATACCTCTTCGCCCACGACGATGCCGACGACGCGCGCCAACGCGTCCTGGCGTTGGCGCGACCCGAGGATCGCAACGGCATTGGAGTTCCCCGCCTCGTGCGCGGCTGCGATCGCGAAGCGTTCGATCGCGCGCTGGAGCAGGCGCAGGGCAGCCGCAACGTTGGCCCACCACGCCAAATCGCCCTCCGCGCGCGGCCGCGCGAGCGCGATGCGAAAGGAGACGTCTGATGTGTACGGATGGTCTGGGGATGGTCGATGCGGCGGTGGCCCGGCTAATCCCGGTGCCCTCGCAGTGGCCCGAATTCTTCTCCTGGGCGGCAAGTGCCTTCGCGCTTGATGAGGACGATAGCTGGAATCCAGCCGGCGAGGCCGAGCCGTGGCGCGCCAGCCTGCCCTATGGCAAAACGATCAATGCCATCTATCTCCTCGCCTTTGCGCTGAGCGACGATTACTGGTCGCAATGGCATGCGCGGAACGATTATCTCTCGTCCGCGCGAGCCGAGCCAAACGTCTATCACGGCCCCTTCTATCTGCGCTTCACGGACGGCAGCGGCGAAGCGAAAGCGAACACGGGACGCGTCGCCGCGCGCGACCGCACCAATCTCCACTGCGCGGTTTTCAACTTCCAGGGCCAATCGGACGATCCGGCGAACCGAGCCTCAGTCCTGGTGCATGAGAGCTGGCACCACTGGCTATATCACAAGGGCTATGAAGGCGATCACCTGACTGGCGGCGACATCGCCGCAGGACTGCATGGGGATTATTACTATTTCCACCACGTAGGCGATTTCGATTTCGGCGTCCTCTGGCAATATCAGCTTTCGCCACTCCGCTTCCATTCGCCCTATCAGGTAACGTGCGAATATGACGCCGATCTCGCCGAATTCTCCTTCGGCTGGGTTCCGAACGTGGTGACACAATCCGCCCGCTACTTCGGCAACACCCGACTTGTCCAACAATTCTTCAACCGCCCCGCCTACCGCATCGGCCAGCCACGGCCGTTTTGAAATGGAACAAAGAGCTGCGTTGGGTTGCCTGTCCTTTTGCAACTCAACATTTACCCTTCGAGAGGGCTATACTTGGGATATCCGCTAGAGGCCTACCGATGATAACGAAGATCCAGAAGTGGGGAAATAGCCAGGGGTTGCGGTTGAGCAAGGCGCTCCTGTCCGATGCAGATATTGCCGTCGGTGATGCCGTCGACGTAGCCGTACACCAGGGGGCGCTGGTCGTGACGCCGGTCCGGCGCGTGCGGGGCGGTCACGACTTGCGCGCGCTGGTCCGGCGCATTCGAAAAGGCGATCGCCCCGTGGAGTTCGACTGGGGCGCCCCGGTCGGTCGCGAGGTGTGGTAGTTGGCGGCCTATGTCCCGCGCAAAGGTGAACTGATCGCGCTGACGTTTGACCCGCAGTCTGGGCACGGGCAACGCGGACGTAGGCCCGCTCTCGTCGTGAGCAACGATCTGTTCAACAAGCACACAGGTCTGTGCATTGCATGCCCGATCACGAACACGCGCCGCGACTATCCGTTTCACGTGGAAATTCCTGCGGGCACCAGCGTGACCGGCGTGGTGATGGTGGAGCAAGTGAAGTCGATCGATTTCCGCTCACGAAAGGCGCGGCGGCTTGGGAAAGTCTCACCAGAAGTGCTGGACGAGGTCTTGTCGATCCTTGATGCGTGCATCTACGGTGAGCGCTAACGAGGCAGCAGGCTGACGATGCCGCGCCCTCGCTGCGCTCGGTTGCGTCCTCGCAGCTGATTGCCGGGGCCTCTGCAGGCCTTCACTCGTGCGTCCTGCAATAGCACGTCGGAGCCTCCCTCGGCGCGCAGAATCGTGCACGCGAACACGGCGCACTGGCGCCCTCGCTACCAACAAGCCTACCTGCGATACCAGTTCGTGCTGGCGTCGGTGTGCAGGAAGTTCATAAAGTCCGTCGCGATCTTGGCGGCGCCGGTCGGGCTGGAGTGCACTCCGGCGCTGCCGCTGACCTGCTCAAAGTCCGAGCACGCGTTTTCGCGACCGTCCGATCGTCCGGGGATTCCACCAACGACACCGTCAGATCCCAGTCCGTTCACCCACAGCGACGGGCCCATCACCGTCCACGGATCGGTGCGGCCCGCGCGAAGCCGCACCACTTTCTGCATGGTCCACGCGTTCCAGTACGCAATCGGCTCCTGGATGTCCGGCACGCCACTGTAACCGATGTAATGATGCGAGGACAGGTACACAGTCTGGACGTTCGGATAGCGGGTCCTCAGGATGTTGATGGTGGCGTCCACCCACGTCGTAAGCTGATTGACCTCGCCGGCAAATGTCCCCGTGCCGGCGTTCGCAATGTCCATGTAGAAAACAACGCGCAACTGCGACGGACTGACGCCGGCGGCGGCAAGCCGCGCCGCAAAGTCCGTCCACGCGCTACCGGCGGGATTTGCCCAGTCGTCCGAGCGCTGCCCGCTGATGCCGCCATTCACGAACCTGACGCTCGTGTTCCTGGTCGCGTCGCGGTTCGCCGCTGCGAGTATCGAGTCGCCGGGAATGCGGATGGTGCTGCCGCCCAGGAGTGCGACACCGATGACGTTCGAAACCGGCGTCACCGTAGGCTTCACGGCGTCGATCTCCGCCGGCCGCGTGTTGAGCCCGGTGTCATAAAGACCGCCCGGGTGCACGCCACCCTGCGGATCGGTGTACGTGCCCCCGACCAGGTCGGATACCGTGATCAGTCCCGCCTGGTACACGCCGGAGCATACGGCCACTCCGGTTTGCTGGGCCGACAGGGTGAACGCCTTGGCCGACGCGGGCGCGATGCGGTCAGTGGCCGTGACCGCAATCGTCCGGGCGGTTAACGAGCCCGTGGGAGTCCCGCCGATCGTGCCCGTGATCGTGCTGAATGTGAGGCCGATGCCGCTCAATGCCGCGTTGTCGCCCGCGGCGATACTCCATGCGATTGCCGGTTTGCCGCCGTTCGCGCTGACCGGTGTGACCACGCACGGCGCGCCCACCAGGCACGTTTTGTTGGGAACGAGCAGCGTGGTCGTGAGCGCGCTCAACGTGAACAGTCGGGACGACATTGCGCCGGCCGCGTCCGTCACCGTCACCGTGAACGCGGTTGGTGACGCCGGTGCGGCAGACGCGCCGCTGACGGCGCCCGTCGTCGCGCTCATGCTCAGTCCAGCCGGCAGCGCCGGACTGATCGCGAACGCATACGGGGTCGAGCCGCCAATGGCGGTGACGGGAGTGAACGGCGTTGCCGGCGTGCATCCGGTCTCGCTGCACCCCGCCTCGGCTATCGCCAGCGTCGACGTGAATGGCGAAACCACGGTGAGCTGGAATGCTGCCGTCGCAGTCGCGCCGGCGCCGTCTGATACGGTGACCGTATGCAGCGTCGGCCCGGATGGCGCGACCGGCACGCCACTCACTGCGCCGTTGCTTGTGGTGAATACCAAGCCGGCTGGCAACACGGGACTGATCGCGTAGCTCAGCGTGCCCGCACCACCGGAACCGGTCACCGGTCGCAATCCCAGGGGAAACGCCGACGTGATGGATACGCCGACCGTGCCCGAGACCGACGCATTCACCACCGTGGCGACCAGCGGACCGTTCACCGCGAACTCCACGTTCTCCCCCGACGTGGCACCGGTCGCATCGCTGACCGTGATGCGATACATCTGCAACGCGCTGGCGCTGGTCGGCGTGCCGCTGATCGCGCCGTTCAAGGGGTTAAGCGTGAGCGTGCCCGGCAAGGCGGGCAGCACGGAAAATGTCAGGGGGGCCGTGCCGCCGCTGGCCGACACCGCGGTGAAGGCGCACAAGGCGCCAACCGTGCATTCGTACCTGGCGTTCGCCAGAGTGGTGGACAGGGCGTGGTTCACGGTGAGCGCAAACGATCCGCTGGCCGTCGCGCCCAGCGCGTCCGTCACGGTGACCGTGTGCGTGATGGCCGTGAGTTGTGTCGTAGTGGGTGAACCGCCAACCACACCGGTGTTGGCATTCATGGACAGGCCTGCTGGCAGTGGCGGCGTCAGGCCGCCGAATGTGCGCGCACCGGTGCCGCCGGTTGCCGACATTGGCGTGAACACGCACACGCTGTTCTGCGTGCAGACTCTGACGGTGGTCACCGGCGTGGTCACCACGGCCGGATTGATGATCAGCGTGAACGATTTGACGTCGGTGCCGTTTCGTTCATCGCGCACAGTCACTGCGTGCGTCGACGTCCCGGCGACCGTCGGCGTTCCCGTCAGCGCGCCTGTGGTTTGGCTGAATTGCAGGCCACTCGGCAATGCCGACACCACGCTGTACGCAAGAACACCCGCGCCGCCGTTCCCAATTACTGGCCGTATCCCAACCGGGAATGCGGTTGAGAACGACAGCATCGCCGTGCTGACCACGGTGGGCAGTGTGAGCGTCGCGGTAACGCGTTCGGTGAGCGTGAGTCGGAACTGCTGGAACGCTGTTGCCCCGGCAGCGTCGGTGACCGTTACGCGGAACGTCGTCGGGACCGCGAGTGGTGCCGTGGGCGTCCCCGTCACGGCGCCAGTGGCGGTGTTCAGCGTCAGTCCCGCCGGGAGCGCGGGAGTAACCGCGAACGACATCGGTGGCGTGCCGCCAGCGACTGCCCATGCCGCCACCGAACACGGTGCACTCACCGTGCAGAACGGCACCGTGTCGCTGGACGTCAGCTCCACGCGCGGATTCACCGTGAAGGCGAACGATGCACTGCCGGTTGCACTGGCCGCGTCTGTCACCGTCAGGGTGTACGTCTGCGCCGGGGCCACGGTCGTCGCGGCGCCGCTGATGGTGACCGCGCCCGCACTGTTCACGCTGGCGGTCATGCCGGCTGGCAACGACGGCTCGATATGCACCGTCAGTGGCGCCGTGCCGTTGGCCAGCGTGATCGGCGTATATGTGCAGGCCGCGCCAATCGTGCAGGCCCGATTGGCAAGCGATTGGTCGAGGATAGCCGTGGGCCGCTGGTTGACAAGCAGCGCGAATGACGTCACCAGTTCCGCCGCGCTCGTGCCGTCCGTTACGCTCACCCGAACATTCGACGAGCCCGTCGTGGACGGTGTGCCGGACAGCGCGCCGCTCCGACTCATCAGCACCCCACTCGGCAGGCCCGAAGCGCTGAAGGTGTAGTTTCCCGACCCACCCGTCGCCTCGACCGGCGACACGGCCGGGACGGGCCGACCGATCGTGGTGGTCACGACCGGCGAACGCACGTCGACCCGCAAAGCCGAGGAAGGATTGGTGCCGTCCCCGCCGGCAGTGCAGCTGGCGACGCCGATGGCCAAGACCAGGCTGGAGACGATCCACCCTTGCGAACGCGTGGCAGCGGGGAGACAGCACATCACGAATACTGTTGCCATGGGCGAATGAGAATCAGCCCGCTCGGCGGCAAGGAAGGACTGGATCGCGTTGGACCGACGAGACGGTGACTGCAACAAGGGTGATGCCATTATCGGCCGGTCAGGGAATGACTGCCAGATTCTCAGAAACCTAATGCATTCAGACCGAGGCGACGCAGTCTCGCATGGCTACAACATGGCCAGCCTGAAGCCTGTCGGGATGGCGATCGTGACCGTGGTCACGTGATGGGGAGCACCGTGTGTCAGTCACTATCGCCGGCACGGAGGGCGTGAGCTCTTGCCCGAGATTGAGCGTCTTCCCGCAGACCAGGTGATTGTGAAGAAGCGCTACAGTGCCGTCTTCGGTACCGACCTCGACGCTCGGATTTCAGAGTTCCGCCCCGACGTACTGGTGATCGCCGGCGTGAACACGCACGCGTGTGTGCGAATGACCGCCATCGACGCGTATCAACGCGACTATGATGTCATCGTAGCCGCTGAGTGCGTCGCTTCGAGTGCGATGTCGGGACGCAGTCCGTCCATTTCGCGCTCGATGAAGTTCATCGAACCCATGATGAGAATCTCATGGCCGCCGAACTGAATGTGTTTGTTGATCAGCGCCGTGTCGGCAGGATAAGGCGCGTCGGGGGCCGGTCCGGATGTAGAACCCGATGGAGTCCAGCGCGCGAATTGCGTGAGGAACGGATCCACGAGGATGATTTGCCGTCTGTCGGTGATTTCCCAGCCTGCGTTCCCGAGGTAGGTGAGGCGGACTTCGCCGCTTTGTAGCGCTCGCGCTGCAGGCGCGTTTCGCGATTGCGGACTGGCTGACCGCGCGCTCGTCGTGCACGCGAGGAGCAGTGCGAGGAACATCGTGTATCGTCGATTGATCGTGTTTCCCGAATTGAGTTGTGCTGGCCGCGAAACGTCGGCACGGCCTAACTCTGCTTCCAGCGGCCTTGCGGCACAACATGCCGATGTCCCGGCGTGGCCTGTTACCCGGCGCGCGCGCCGCAGGTGCCTCCTCGGAACGTCTCTTTGCTCCCCAAATGTTCTGTCGTTGCATTAATGCTGCGCAAGTGATTGGCTTGCAATCCGCCTACAAAGGTATTCCGCACTCCGCCGGCGCCGTAGCCGAAGTCGTAAAGCATGGACTGCGCCGCGTTCTGGCTTTGAATGAAGCCCGTCGCGTCGATGGACATGTACCACAGGCCACCAACCTTCGGTGCCATTCCCCCGCTGGTATGGCGCGCCCATATTTGCAACTGCGAGATATCGAGCCCGTTGTCTCGCAACTGCGTGGCGCCAGCGACCAGATGCTGAAAACCCGGCTTGTAGTGGCCGCTCTTGTCGGTCATGATATAGAGGACGCCGTTCCGCGCCCAAAACTCGCCGGCCGCCA
>JANOKE010000673.1:0-2665 GCA_031419135.1 Gemmatimonadaceae bacterium | reverse complement strand
GGATGGGGTGTCGTGCTCTCCGACCAAACCGTCAGCAACCTGCGCGCCGCCGACCCCGACAGCGCGTCGGCCATCGCCGACACCCTGCACCACTGGGACGATATCGAAATCCATTTCGCCGCGCGCGCCATTCGCTCTGGTGGCCACGGCTTCAGTGGCATTGGACGCAAAGCTCTGTTGGCCATACTTCAGCAGCGCTGCCGCGATGTAGGCGTTCGCCTGCTGTTCGAACGCGAAACGTTGCCCGAAGCAATCAACGTCACCGTCGCCGCCGAGCAGGCCGATCTGGTAATCGCTGCCGACGGCCTCAACAGTCGCCTTCGCGAGCGATTCGCGAGCAGCTATCGCCCCGATATCGACCTGCGCCGCTGTCGGTACGTGTGGCTTGGCACTCCGCGTCGCTTCGATGCCTTCACCTTCGCCTTCGCCGAAACACCGTTCGGCTGGTTTCAGGCGCACGCGTATCAGTTTGACGGCGACACAAGCACGTTCATCGTGGAAACGCCGTACGACGTGTGGGAGCGCGCCGGTATTGCCGAAATGTCCGACGGTGAGTCACGCGCCTTCTGCGAAACGTTGTTCGCCGATCTGCTAAACGGCGCTCCGCTCTGGAGTAACGCAGCGCATCTGCGTGGTTCGGCGCAATGGATTCGATTCCCACGCGTCACCTGTGCCGAATGGGTGCACTGGCTGGACAGCAACGGTCGGCAGGTGCCGCTCGTTTTGCTCGGCGATGCGGCCCATACGGCACACTTCTCGATTGGCTCGGGCAGCAAACTCGCGCTCGAAGACGCCATCGCGCTCGACTTGCAGATCGCCGCACACCCTGGCGACCTGAGCGCGGCCCTCACGCGCTATCAGGCGGAGCGTTCAGTGGAGGTGCTCAAACTGCAGAATGCGGCGCGCAACTCCACCGAGTGGTTCGAACATGTGAATCGCTATGCGCAATTGGCGCCGGAACAATTCGCGTATTCCCTCCTCACGCGCTCACAGCGCATTTCACACGAAAACCTGCGTGTCCGCGACTCAGATTACGTAGCGGCATTTGAACGCTGGTTCGCACAGCAATCGGGTGTGGTGGTGCCACCGGAGTCCACGGCACCACCGGCCATCTTCACACCCTTTACCGTCCGAGGCGTCACGCTGCCCAATCGTATTGTCGTGTCACCCATGGCGCAGTACTCAGCGTTGGCCGATGGCTCGGCCACGGATTGGCACTTCGTGCACCTGGGTGCGCGGGCCGCGGGTGGCGCCGGACTGGTGATGACCGAGATGACGTGCGTTGCCGCCGACGCGCGCATCACACCGTCGTGCACCGGCCTCTGGACCGACGCCCATCGTGACGTGTGGGCGCGCACGGTGCGCTTCGTGCATGAACACACCATGGCGAAAATCGGACTGCAGCTTGGTCACGCGGGGGCCAAGGGCGCCACGAAAAAGATGTGGGAAGGGGTTGACCAGCCGCTCCCCGACGGCGCGTGGCCGCTGGTTGCGGCCTCCAGCCTGCAGTATCTGGACGGCATTTCACAAACCGCGCGTGCCATGACGCTCGCCGACATGGATCGGGTGGTTGCGGAGTTCGTCCGCGCCACGCAGCTTGGCGCCGAGGCCGGCTTTGATTGGTTGGAATTGCACGCTGCACATGGCTACCTGCTATCGGGATTTCTTTCTCCGCTTACCAACATGCGCACCGACGAATACGGCGGTGATCTGTCGGCGCGGGCGCGCTTTCCACTCCGTGTGTTCTCGGCCATGCGTGCAGCGTGGCCTGCCAATCGCCCGATGTCGGTGCGCATTTCCGCGCACGACTGGTCCACCGGCGGTAACACCGACGACGACGCAGTGGAAATCGCACGGCTGTTTCGCGCCGCCGGAGCCGATGTGATCGACGTGTCGGCGGGCCAGGTGGTGAAGCACGAGCAACCAGTGTACGGTCGCATGTGGCAGACACCGTTCGCGGATCGTGTGCGCCAGGAGGCGGGCATCGCAACCATCGCGGTTGGTGCCATCACCGACGCCGATCAGGCTAACGGGATTATCGCCTCTGGGCGTGCCGATCTGGTGGCAATCGGCCGACCCCACCTCACCAACCCGGCCTGGACCCTGCTGGAAGCGGCGCGTTTCAACTACACCGGGGTTTGCTGGCCGGTACAGTACTTGTCAGGCAAGTCGCAACTGGAGCGATTGATTGAACGCGAACGCGCAACCGTGACCGCCACCGCAATTGCTCCACTCAAGGGTGAATTGACGTGACAGCGCACTCGATATCGCTTGCCGGACGTCACGCGCTGGTAACCGGTGCCAATCGCGGCATCGGTGCGGCCATTGCGCGTCGGCTGTCTGGCGCTGGTGCCAGCGTTTCGCTGATGGTGCGTGATGCGGCCCGGGCAGACCTCGTGGCTCACTCGCTGTTGGGGCCGCACGTCATCGTGGTCGCCGATGTCACCGATCGCGTGGCGTCGCAGGCGGCGTGTGCGCAGGCGGTGGCCTCACTGGGTCCCATCGATATTGTGGTCAACAACGCGGGTTCTGCAGAGTCAGCTCCGTTCCTGAAGAGTGATGTCGCACTGTTCGAGCGCATGCTGGCTGTGCACCTGATGGCGGCCATACACACCACGCACGCCGTGTTGCCTTCTATGCTCGAGCGCGGATATGGGCACATTGT
>JANOKE010000672.1:0-2392 GCA_031419135.1 Gemmatimonadaceae bacterium | reverse complement strand
CTCGCACTCGCGCACGGTTCAGCGACGTGAAACCGAAAACACCAGCGTCGCCCAATGCACGTCCCAATCGACGCCGGCCCCCTTTATCGCCGGTCACTCTGCAGCGTTCGCACGTTCCAGAGTCCCGGTCGCGTGATGACGATAGCCGCAACGCCCGGCCACCGTGTGCTTACGCCGCCATCCGCCTGCACGACTCCGCGCACGCGCGGCACGCTTCGGCACAGATGCGACAGTGGTCGGCCATGCTCGCGTGCTTCTCGCATTCCGCCGCGCACGCATCGCACGCTGCTGCACATGCCCGACAGAGTTCGGCAGCGAGCGGTCCACCCCGACTCATCACCCGCACGGCCGCTGTGCACGCGTCCGCGCAGTCCCGGTCAAACCGGATGCACGATCGCATCATGCCGATGTCTTTCTCGTCGAGACACGCGTCGGAGCACATCTCGCATGCCACCAGACACGCCACGCACGCTTCGATGCACTCATGATATTGCGCACTGTTGCCGCGAAGATACGTCCCAAGTTCGATGCCAGCCATTGGTATTCTCGGTGAATTGTGTTCACTCGCTCAATCAGACAGATATCCGGTCAAGCGCTGCAACTCCGGCGTTTGGGCGGTGCGCATTGTGCGTACCCATCCAACGCCGGCACCAGATTCTTCTCATCAGGCCGGTGGATCGGTGGCCCGTCGCGCGCGCGAACTGGTCTGCGTGTGACGGACGATCCAGCGCGCGTTGGCGCCCGTGCCACGCCGTTCGAGGATGGCCGTGCCGCGCCCCACATTATCAATCATGCGTCCGCTCATTTCTGCCTTGAGCGTATAGCGGAAAATTGCCCACCCCACGTTGCCGGCGACGTGCATTTCAATGTCCACCGGTCGGTACTGGAAGTTCTTCATCTCCTTGAGCTCGGGCGCAAGATGATGGTCTCGATAGTCGGCCCAGCCCCTGTTGATGCCCGCGCCTTCAACGACCGTCAAGCTGTCGCCCGCATACAGGGTATCCAGCGCTTTCATGTCGTTGCGCTCGGCAGCGGCAAAGAGGGCTCTTAAAGCCATGGACGCGTTCGCTTCGTCGTCTCGCTGCGCCGTCGATACGGTGCGCGCTGTTGCCGTCTGTGTGCGTCCGACCGTTGGAAGCGCCGCGAGCAGGAGCACGACCGTTACAGTGCGATACATATGTTGACCCGGTGAAAGAGCGCGGGGCCGTTCGTCGGCACGCGGTGCGACGTTTTACGGGCAGTAAACTCCCGTAAGGTACTCCGGCCGGGCACGCCATGTCAAAGGCGCGCTGCCAACGGGCGGAGCTGCTGCAATCGGCCGCGCAACCTTCCATACTTTATGCGGGGTAAAGCGCCAGCGAACACACGAGCGCGTCGCGGTGTGTTTGAACTCAAATTTCGGCATGCCAATGGATGATATGGAAGCCTCCGTTATGATGCGACGAGTCATCCCGCTGATGCGCGTAAGGTGCCACGAGGCGCGGCGCTGGACCAGGACCGTCGTGCTGGCAACGCACCTCGTCCTGCTTGCGCCGACAGCTGTGCAAGCGCGCGGCACGCTTAAGCGTTCGACGCCCGCCGCCGGGGCGCATCTTGGGACAATGCCGCGGGAACTCCGCTTGCTGTTCACTGAAGCCCCGGCCCTCGCCTTCACCCGAGTGAAGTTGCATGGGAATGGTTGCTGCAGATCACGGCGGTGATCGTCTCGGCGGCAGGCTTCCGTTCTGCGCTCCGAGGAGGCGGCTGGTCGGTCGCGCGCGTGGGCGTCGCAGCGATCGCCTTCACTCCCGCTTTGTCGGGCCACGCGGCGTCCGCGCCGCAACTCACGGCACTCGCTATTCTGGCCGACGGCCTCCATGTCATTGGCGCGGGCGGATGGCTTGGCAGTCTCTTGCTGGTGCTCGTGGTTGGTCTCCCGGCCGCGATGCGGCTGGCGGAAGACGATCGCGGGCCTGCCGTCGCCGATCTGATCAATGCGTTTTCTCCGACGGCCCTCGCGTTCGCTGGAATCTTGGGCACGACGGGCGTCTTCGCCGCGTGGCTCCATCTGAGCGACGTATCGGCACTCTGGCAGACCGACTACGGCAGGATGCTCCTCGTCAAGCTGGCGATCCTGTCTCTCGTAGCCGGTACCGGCGCATACAATTGGCTGCGCGTGAAACCCACGTTGGGCAACGCGTCGAGTGCAACCCGTATACGTCGCACGGCTCGCCTCGAGCTGGTGGTCGGTGCGTTGGTCATCATCGTCACGTCAGTGCTCGTCGCGACGCCGACCGCAATGGATGTGCGAGCAACGGATACGATGGAGGGTATGGAAATGCCTGGCGCTGCACCACCTGCACGTTGATCGCGCTCAGCGTACTCGATGCGCCGCGAGCCGCTATGCCACGAT
>JANOKE010000671.1:0-1284 GCA_031419135.1 Gemmatimonadaceae bacterium | reverse complement strand
CAGGCTGAAGCGGGTGAGGTTGACCTGCTGCTCATCGGCCTCCACCTGCGCGAAATCGGGATTGACCGAAAGATTGAGCGCGAGGTGACGCGTCACGCCATACGTGACGTCGAGCCCCACCGCTTCGCTGGTCACCCGATGCGCGCCGCCGAGCTCACGAACCGTGCGTCCGACGGCGTAGGGCTTGAGGCGCAGATCACGCGAGGTGCCGTCAATCTCGAGCCCCTCCAACGTACCGGCCAACGACACCCGCGAAATCGTAAATGAGCGCGGAATCGGAGCCCAGTAGGTCACTTCATTGCGGTGGCGGATGCGGCGCGCAAAGTTGATTCCCCAACCTTGCTCGTTTCCCAATTGATAGCGCAGGGTGCGAAAGGGAATCGCCATCTCGACGCTCCACCCGTCGGCGGTCCGCTGGGTCTTTACCGTCCACACCCCATCCCAACTGGTGTTGATCTCGCGGCCTTCGTTGGCAATCTGTCGGTCGGCGCGCGCGCCAGCGGTGTTGGTGATAAACAAATATCCGTTGCGTCGGTCATGAAAGGTGTCGAGCAGCACCTCAAAGTCGTCCTGATCGTCCTCCCTGAAATCCTTGCGGATATCGTTGAGCACGATGTGCGAGGCGTCGGGGTCGTGCAGCACGGCACCGATGTACAGGTTTTCCCGATCGAACAGCACGCGCACTTCGGTGGCCTTCGTGGCCGGCTCGCCCGTGCGTGGTTCGGCCTGCGTGAAACCATTCGCGGGGATGGCGCTGGCCCAGGCGCCTTCATCAAGTTGACCATCGATCACGATGGGGCCCGCCGCCCGCACCGATTGGATACTTCGCATGATCCGCGCGGGCGTGCTGGACGCGGGGGTCCGCGACGCGGGCATCGGCTGCGCATGCGACGGTGCAGTGGCAGCGAACACCGACCACAGTGCGATCACCGCGCCAGACATGAAACGCATCACGAAACCGGGGTTCAGGGTGCCCAAGCGAGGGTCGCGTTTGTGCGAACCGTACTCGGGTGTTACGCCCGCCGGAAGGTTACCGCTGGGCTGACGGGGAATGTACGTTGGCCGATGGTCGGCGAGGGCTCACCGCGCCAAGGTCGATCAAGTACGCGTTGTCGGTTGTTGGGCGGGATCTCGCGGCGTCCAGCGCATCGCCCGGCCAGCAGTATCAGGCAATGGGTTGGCAGTTATTGGTTTGCGGGGTAGGGGACTTTCGTTGCACCCTCCCGTCGAAACGCACCAACCCTGCCAACCTGCAACCGCCAACCCATTGCCTGATACTGCTGG
>JANOKE010000670.1:0-7381 GCA_031419135.1 Gemmatimonadaceae bacterium | reverse complement strand
CCGCGGCCGCCACACCCCTTCACCTTCTCACCCCTCCGCTCCCTCACCCCTTCACCTGCTCACCCCTCCGCTCCCTCACCCCTCCATTCCATTTCGATAGATGCATCGAAGCGTTGGCGACGCTACGCGACGGCGCGCGGAGTTGCAGGTCGAGCACATCTCGCGATTGGCCGTGTTGATGGTGTCGCTGGTCGTCGCGGCGTGCGACCGCAATCCCTACGACGCGGCGCAGGTACCTCGCGTGACGATCGGCGGCAGCGCCACCGCGCGGGTCGTGATTTCGTGGCAGCCCGCTGGTGCGCAGCTGGTACGTGTGTATCGCGGCAGGACTGCAGGCGATGGCTACACGACGAGTCTGATGTGGTCGATTACGGCGAGTTCGATGAACAGCCTGCTCTCCGGCGTGTCGTACGGGGCGGCCGCGCCGAGCGGCGGCACCACTGATGTCGCCGCTCGGCCTCTCGTGACCGGCGAGACCTACACCGTGCAGGTTACGCGTCAGGATCCGAAGGGATCCAGTGACGGGTTTACCAACACTCGCAATCGCTACGTCGGCACGCTCACGTTCTTTCAAGTGGACCACGACTTCTTTGCCAATCGCGTCAGTCGCTGAGCACGCGAGAGACAAAGCGCTGCGCATCGAGCTGGCGCGTCAGAGCCGACGTCACGAAGTGCCGCCACGCCTCGCCCTCACGCGGCGCCGGTCTCGGTCGGCGTGTCACGCATACTGCCCCACTCCGTCCAACTGCCGTCGTACACCGCCGCGTTCGTTACGCCGATCACGTCCAGCGCGAGAATCACGGCGCACGCGGTCAGGCCGGTTCCGCAACTCGCCACGAGCGGTTGCGTGATATCCAGTCCCGCGTCACGCACGATGCCTCGCAATTCGTTTGCACTGCGCAACGTGCCATCCTCGTGCACCAGTCGCGCATAGTGGATATTCACGCTGTGCGGAATGTGTCCGCTGCGCACACCGACGCGTGGCTCGGGCTCGGAGCCTTCGAAGCGCCCTTTGGAGCGCGCATCGACCACCTGTTCACGCCGCGTCTCGAGATTCGCGCGCATGGCGTGAATGTCGCGCACACGTGCCGAATCAAGGTGCGCGTCGAAGGTCGCCGCCGCCGGCACCGGAACAACGGTGTCGATAGCGTGGCCATCATTCACCCATTTGCGCAGCCCACCGTCCAGTACCGCGACCCGATCGTGGCCGAACGTGCGCACCATCCACCAGAGCCGCGGGGCGCTGAAGTTCTGCCCGGAGGCGTCGTACACAACAATGGCGTCGCGCGTGTCGATCCCCAATGAGCCCATCCGCTGCGCGAATACCGCCGCGCTGGGCAACGTATGCGGGTACGGGGCCATCTCATCGCTGATCCATCCAAGATCGCAATAAACGGCGCCCGGAATATGCCCCGCCCGATACTCTTCGGCGGCATCGCGCCCCGCATTCGGCAAGTAGGTGCTCGCGTCGACCACCTTGACGCGCGAGTCGCCGAGATGCGCGGCAAGCCACTCAGTAGACACAAGCGGTGTTGGAAACGACGCGCCGGGCATGAGCGGACCGGAAGGAGGAAAAGGTCGTGTGCCGGAGGTATTCGACATGTCAAAGTGTTTGTTGGCGCGAAGGATCGTCATTGGTTTTGGAGCACCACGCAAACCAGCGGGGGGACTGATAAGGTGTTGCGTCACCGCAACACTCGACGTCATTTGAACGTGTCACCACGTTTCGGCTAGCTTCTTGCTGCTGGAGTCGGACATCAGATAGCCGATGGCCATCGATTTGGTGTGGGTGTTGGGGTTTGAACTGCGGAAATCACTGAGGACGCCGTTCGTGGCGCCGGTCAGTACGGAGACGTCGGTTCGCGATGATCGAACAGTGGGACGAAAAGGTCACTGACCTACAAGACGAGTACACCCTCCTCGGTGAACTACAATTCGGCGATGGCGCCGTAGTGTATCGGGCGCGTCACCGCGCGCGCGCGCGTGAAGTGTTGATCCGGGTTCTGCCGGCAATGGGTGCGACGCCCTCCGAGTCAGTAGGTAATTGGTTAGCTCAAATGACCGAGAATGTCGCGACAATGCAACACCGCAGCATCATCCCGCTTCATGCGATCAATCAGCTCGCGGACGGCAGTCTGGCGTTGGTAGCACCGAAACTCTCACTGCGCACCCTTCGGCAAGCGGTCGCCATGGGTGGCGCGTTTGAACCGGAGCAGGTCGAGCGCTTGCTGCGCGACGTTGCGAGTGCGCTATCGTATGCGCTTGAGCAGGGCGTGGTGCATGAGGATCTCTCGCCGGACTCGATCTTTGTTGAGGTGGGGACCGGACGCGCGATGCTTGGCGACTTCGGTCTTTCAACGGCTCGGCGGATCGCCGGAGGCGAGCCAGGCGTCGCCCACACGAAGTCGGTCTATCGGGCCCCCGAACAGCTGGACGGCACCTCGGCCGACGCACGCGAGAACGTGTATAGTCTTGGAGTTATCGCCTGGGAGTTGCTGACGGGACGAAGCTTATCCTCAAGCGCCAATGACCAATCCACCCCCATTCCAACGGTGCTCCCCGCCATCGACTCGTTGCGACCGGGCGTTGTGCCACTGCGAACGCAGTATGTGGTTGAACGAATGCTCCGGAAGGATCCTCATGCGCGTTTTGCTGGTTCCGCAGGGTTTTTGGCATCGCTCAACAGCTGGGTGGTGCCGTCTGACTGGGAAGAATGGGAAGCGTCGCTGCGCGCTCGCTGCGCGTCGGAAGACCCTATGCTGGCTGTGGCGGCGCTACCCGCGTTGCCGGCGCCAGACGTACCGTTGCCTTTCGAACGTCCAGATCTGGAACCCGAGTTGTCGCGACACATTGATCCGGTCGTCGCCGATGAGGAGCAAGCGGCTGCCGATCGCGAGGAGCTCGATCGTTGGCGAACGTTTGATCCTATCGGCGTAGAGGTACCGGACGAGAGTAAGTCGCGCCGATGGCAAGCCGTGGGCGGCGGCATATTCTTAGCGGGGGCGGCCCTCATACTCGCCGTGTTCTGGCCGAGTGTCGCTCCATTGATTGGCGTTGGAGGAGCAACGGGTGCGGTCTCTGCGGCCGGCAATACGTCGTACGTGGCGAACGCGAATGATATGGGAACCGCCGGTCGAACGGATCCGTTGTTGGCGGACGATAGACGGAAGTGCCGAGTCATGAACGCGCAGATGGACTGCCTGGCTGACGAAGGAGCCAGCGATGAGTTGACGGACGCCGATTTGGCCGATTACGGAATGCGCAAGACGGCGTTGCGGACCGCGTTTACTGAGTTCAGCAACGACCCGAGGGCGCGTGGCGCCGGCGTGGCAGTCGCGCTGCTGCTGCTCACCATTGTTGTCCTGGTGCTCAACTGGAAACCGCTGGCCAATCACGTTCAGGGAAAAGACACGCCGCTGTTTGGCGGACTGGTCGCCGGAGGCACCGCGCAGTCGGGGGCTGGTCAGGCCAGTCACGCGGGCCCAATGTGGAAGCCGAGGCGTGTTACGCCGAAGGTCACGTCGCCGATCGAACGTCGCTCGACGCGTCCCGGAAAGACGCCTTTCAGCACCGCCGTCGAACGACGGGCCGTGTCGTTAAGGGCTGCGGCCACGATCGAACCGGAGACAAACGCGAAAAACGGAAACGGAGCGTCCCCCAAGAACGATCGCCGCATGGTCAATCTGGCCGAGATGCTCGGTACCATGACCGACGGACATCTGGTGCACTATGGCGTGCCCACCGAGGGCGGTCTTCCCGAGCTCCCTGGCCGCCTGCAGATCTCGTCCGGCTTCGACAACGGGAGTGAAATCCGTTTCGTACAGTCACCTGGCGTCGATGGCACGGTGATAACCTTTGGACGATCCATCGGCGAGATTTTTCGACACATTCGGCTTGAAGACGAATCCATCAGTCGCACGCACGCGCGCATGGAACTGATTGCCGGCAAGTGGCGTCTGCTCAATCTGGCGCGATCGAACGCCGTCGCGCACAATGGTGAGGTAATGACTTTGGGCGAGGAGCGATCGCTGAACGACGGAGACACGCTCGAAATGGGCGAGGTGCTCTTCACGTACCGGTTTCCCTGACGCACGACGCTTCCGCGCGGGGGGAGCACATGACGGCTCCACGGAAACGCTTCTCAGCCGCAATTGTCGGCACCGTCAGCATCGCCCGTGCCCTCTCCAAATTGGGCATCTGCTCTCGCACTGAAGGCGTGCGCCTGGTGTTGGAGGGGCGCGTCACGGTGGGCGGGCGCGTCGTCCGCGATGTGAACTGCCGTGTGCGTCCTGAAACCAGCGTGATCACGATTGACGGCGTTCAGGCCACACGCGTCGACCGCGTATACCTGGCCCTGAACAAGCCACGCGGACTCGTTACGACACGGGATGATCCGCAGGGGCGCGCGACGATCTACTCGTGCCTGCCGGACGACACGCTGCCATACCTGGGCCCGGTGGGACGCCTCGACAAGGCCAGCGAAGGCCTGCTGCTGTTGACGAATGACACCCGATGGTCGGCGCGTCTGCTCGATCCGGCGTCGCACGTGGACAAGTCGTACCACGTGCAGATCCGTGGCCGGATCGACCACGCGGTGGTGAACCGAGTGGCCGCCGGTGTCGTTGAGCTGGGCAGCGGCGAGCGGTTGGACGTGAAGCGCGCGTCACTGCTGCGGGTGGGATCGCGCAGCACGTCGTGGATGGAGATCGTACTCGACGAAGGCAGGAATCGCCACATCCGGCGGTTGCTCGAGGCACTGGACATTGAAGTCTTGAGGCTGGTGCGCGTCGCAATTGGACCGCTATTATTGGGCACGCTGGCCAAGGGCGCTTGGCGACATCTGACGCCCGACGAGGTGCGCGCGTTCACGCTTCCATCATAGCGGGTGCCACTATGTCGCAGTCGGAACGATTCCGCTCGCTCGACGTGATGCGCGGGTTAGCCATGATTCTCATGGCGATCGATCATGTGCGCGTGTATTCCGGGCTTCCCGCCGGTGGCAACACGGCCGGCATCTTCTTCACACGTTGGATCACGCATTTCGTTGCCCCGGCGTTTTGCTTTCTCGCGGGAACGGGCGCGTTTCTGCACGGGCGCGCCCTCGGTGATGTACGCCTGCTGTCGCGCTACCTGGCCACCCGCGGACTGCTGCTGGTGCTGTTGGAATTGACGGTGATTCGCGTGATGTGGACATTCAATTTCGACTTCGCCCACTACAACCTGGCCGGCGTTATCTGGATGCTGGGCTGGTGCATGATCCTGCTGGCCGGCCTCGTGCGCTTCTCAACGCGCACCATAGCCATCGTCGGCATGGTTCTCATCTTCGCGCAGCAACTGGTGGCGTTGCCCACGCTGGCCATGTCGGAGTCGGTGAAGAACTCCATCGGTTGGATCTGGCAGTTCCTGTATTTCGGCGGACCGATCGAGAGCACGCCGCCCATCGCGGTACTGTATTCCATTGTCCCGTGGATTGGCGTGATGGCGGTTGGGTACGCGTTCGGGGCCGTGATGCTGCGTGACACGGCAACCCGTTGGCGCCTCTGTCTGCGCATCGGACTCTCGGCCACCGCACTGTTCGTCGTGGTGGCCGGTCTCATGGTGCTGTTGCGACCAGCCCAGCCCGATGACGCGCCGGCGCTGTATCGATTTCTTGGCCAACAGAAGTATCCCGCCTCGCAATTGTTCCTGCTGATGACGCTCGGACCCCTCATCGCGCTGCTGCCGTTGGCGGACCGTGTGCGGGGACCGATGTCGGATGCGCTGAGTGTGTTCGGGCGTGTGCCGCTGTTCTACTATCTGCTGCACATTCCCGTCATTCACACCTTGGCGTTGTTGGTTTCGCTGATGCGACAGGGCAGCATCACGCCGTGGCTGTTCGGCAATCATCCTATGCAACCACCACAACAACCGGCGGGCTACATGTGGAGCCTCGGGTTGCTCTATCTCGTGTTCGTGGTGGCCGTCGCGTTACTGTACGTCCCCTGCCGGTGGTACGCCGGCGAGAAAGCCAAACGCAAGGATAGCTGGATGCGTTTCATATGACCGTGCGCGATATTGCCCGCGCGGCAGCACCACGCGCGTTGTGCACGGCCGTCGCGCTTTCACTGCTGTTCGCGGTGTCGCTGTCCGCGCAGTCTGGCCGTTCCGGCAATCCGATCATCGCGGGCTGGTACGCCGACCCTGAGGCGCACGTCTTCGACGGACAGTACTGGATCTTCCCCACGTACTCGGCGCCCTACGGCGAACAAACGTTCATGGACGCCTTCTCGTCGCGGGACCTCGTGACATGGATCAGGCATTCGCGCGTGCTCGATACGGCGAACGTTGGGTGGGCGCGACGCGCGCTGTGGGCGCCGTCTGTCGTGGCGAAGGGTGGTTGGTATTATCTGTTCTTCGGCGCAAACGATATCCAGAACGATCGGGAGGTGGGCGGCATTGGTGTGGCGCGCGCGCGCAGTCCGCGTGGTCCGTTCAAGGACTACCTTGGCAAACCCCTTATCGACCGGTTTCAGAACGGCGCGCAGCCCATCGACCAGATGGTGTTTCAGGATCGCGACGGTGCGTTTTACATCGTTTATGGCGGTTGGCGCCATTGCAACATCGCGCGACTGAACAATGATTTCACCGGTTTCGTGCCGTTCGCTGATGGTTCAATCTTCAAGGAAATCACTCCGGCTGGGTACGTGGAGGGCGCATACATGCTGGTGAAGAACGGCACGTACTACTTCATGTGGTCGGAAGGCGGGTGGACCGGCCCGAACTACGCCGTGGCCTATGCGATGGGTTCCTCGCCTTTCGGACCGTTCGAGCGAGTTGGCAAGATTCTCCAACAGGATTCCACCGTGGCAACCGGCGCCGGTCACCACTCGGTCCTGCACAGTCCCGGGTCGCCCAATTGGTACATCGTGTATCACCGGCGACCGCTGGGAGAGACTGACCGCAATCATCGGGTCGTGAGCATCGATAAGTTGGAGTTCGATGAGCGCGGGTTGATTCGGCCGGTCGTGATCACGACGGCTGGCGTTCCGGCAAACCGACTCCCGGCACCGAGGCGAACATCAAAACGCTGAATGTGCGCATGTCCGCCGCGTGGATATCGCGGCGCACCGCGATGGCACCGTGCGTCCGACGCTCCGCGCGAATGCTCGGCGTGCTGCACGTGGGGTGCATGTTGTTTCGTGCCCGCCACGGGAAGTGCCCAGACGGTGCGCGACAGCGCGGGAATTCGCATCGTTGTGAGTGCCAGGCCTTCGTGGACGCCCGTGCAGCAACTGCATCTGGCGCCCACGCCGTCGCTCACTATTGGCGATCGTGATGGAGAGGCCTATCTGCTGAGCGGCGTGAAGGGCGCAATGCGTTTGTCGGACGGCCGCATTGTGCT
>JANOKE010000669.1:0-1989 GCA_031419135.1 Gemmatimonadaceae bacterium | reverse complement strand
GTACTCACCGCGATCACCCGCGAGTGGACGAATGGTGCAACGCAAACCATCGATACGGTGCATCCGTTCCGCAAGACATTCGACGAGCTGCAGGTGGGCGATACGCTTATCACGGGCACGCGGCTGATCACGCTGGACGATGTGGTGAAGTTTGCCGAACTCAGTGGCGACCGTTTCTACGCACATATGAACGATGAGGAGGCGCGCAGCAACGGCGTATTCGAGGGGCGGGTGGCGCACGGATACTTCATTGTGTCGGCGGCGGCCGGGTTGTTTGTCGATCCGGCGCTGGGGCCGGTGCTGGCAAACTATGGCATGGAGAAACTGCGATTTACCAAACCGGTGTATCCCGGGGATACCATTCACGTGCGTCTGACGGTCAAACAAAAAACGGCGAAGGATACGCCCGAAGGCGGCATTCCGCAGGGCGTGGTGGAGTGGGATGTGGAAGTGCGCAACCAGCATGGCGACCCGGTTGCGGTCTACTCGATTCTCACGTTGGTGCGTCGCGGCGGAGCCGTTGCGGCGGTGGCTGCGTGAGCGAGCCTGCGAAGAGCGGTCCGGCGCCCAGGAACTTCGACCGGTCCATCGTGGAAGGGCCGATCGGCAGCGCCGTGTGGAAGATTGCCTGGCCCACCGTGCTGCAGAACGTCATTGGCGGGCTTCAGGGAATGATCGACCATGCGATGGTCGGTCATCTCGTGGGATTCAATGGCAACGCGGGCATTGGTGTCGCCTTCCAGATCTTTCTGGTGGTTGCGGTCTTTCTCGCGTCACTGTTCACCGGTATGGCCGTGCTGGTGGCGCGCTTTGCCGGCGCTGGTGATGCGAGCGCGGTGAATCGCGCCGCGTCACAGGCGTTCCTGGTGGCGCTCGCGTTGTCGGTGGGCGTGGTGGCGCCGGTCGGATATTTTGCGGCACCGGCGCTGCTGGGGATGATCAATGCCGCACCGGCAGTGCAGGCCGAGGCGCTGCCATTTCTGCGTATCATGTTCGTGTTCAACTTCGGCATGATGATGTTCTTCATGCTGGGCGGCGGACTGCGTGCGGCGGGCGATGCGAAGACCCCGTTGCGGCTCGGCATTGCGATGACCGTCATGAATATTGGCTTCAATGTGATCTTCATACGCGGACTGGGGCCGATCCCGGCATTTGGCACCGCAGGCGCAGCGATAGGCACCGCGTTGGCAGGGGGGATCGTGGCGATCTACTCCATGACGCGACTGTTCAGCGGTGGGTGGGTGCTCGATTTCCGTCACGTGTCGTGGCGCCCCGACTGGGAGATCATTCGCGCCCTGTTCCGTTTTGGACTGCCAACGGGGTTGCAGGGAATCGCGATGAATGTCGCCGGCGTGCTGCTGCTGCGGTTCGTGGGGTCCACGGCATCGAGCGCGCAGGCGCAGGCGGCCTATGCGATCGCCTACACCGAGTTGTTTTCGCTGGTGACGTGGACATCGGTGGGTCTCATGGGTGCCGCGTCGGCAGTTGCGGGACAGAACATGGGTGCCGGGCATCCGGAGCGCAGTGCACAGGCGGTGCGCACCGCGTCGCACTTTGGACTGGCCATCGCGGCCACGGTGGGTGTGTTATTCCTGGCCATTCCGGCACAGCTGCTGGCGCTGTTTGGCATGGAGCAACCCGATGTGGTGCGCATTGGCGTGCAACTGCTGGGGTTTCTGAGTCTCTCGGGACTGTTCATCACGACGGCCCTGACGTACACCGGTGGATTGCAAGGGACGGGTGATACCAAGAGCCCGCTGTATATCTCATTGATCTCGCAGTTCGCGGTGCCGATTGGCATGTTGAGCCTGATCCAGCTGACCCGTCAGTTGGTGCCAAGCGACGTGTGGTTGGCCATTGTGATCGGCCACGGACTGCGGGCGCTGCTGAGCGTGCTGCGGTTCCGGCAGGGGCGGTGGAGGGGGATCGAGATCAAGCTGGGAGGCAGGGACGTAGGTTGAAGACGGGAGACGGGAGACGGGAGACGAC
>JANOKE010000668.1:0-9362 GCA_031419135.1 Gemmatimonadaceae bacterium | reverse complement strand
TAGTTCCTCCCGTACACCACAGAGTCACCAGAGCCACCTGCGACGCGATTTCTGTCGCACATCTTCGGAGACCAGCCCATGTCATCGTCCACTGCTGCTGCCTCAATCATCTATCTCGGCCTCGACGTCCACAAGGACTCCTTGACGATGGCCGTCCTCCCGGCGGACGCTACCGCGCGACCCTTGAACAAGCCGTGGCCATCGAGGCGGGCCGATTGGAGCCGACTCGTCGGCATTTCCACACGATTCGCGAAACAAAGGTGGCCGCGCCACCGCGTTCCGGATGGCGCATCCCGACGCTTGTTATCGACGTCTTGGCCACGACAGAAGGATGGCACCCTTACGTCGACCGGTCGAGCCCACCGTCACGGGCATTGACCGGAACGTCATGGCGCCACTGTTTACGGCAGTCGCTGCTACGCGTCTCTTGCCACGCTGAACTGCCGCCATGCCTGAGCATCCGTTTGTCCCGCTGGAATTCGAGCGCGTGTCGCTCGACGAGTCGCAGTCACGTGCACGCGCCTTCTACGAGCGCATGAACCTTCGCCGCACCACTCGACATTTTTCCAGCGAGCCCGTGCCGCGACAGCTCATCGAGTATGCCGTTCGCACCGCGGGCACCGCGCCCAGTGGCGCGCATCAACAGCCGTGGACATTTGTGGCCGTATCCGATCCAGCGCTGAAAGCGGAGATCCGGCGCGCGGCGGAGGAGGAAGAGCGCGAGTTCTACAGCGGGCGCGCACCGGCGGAGTGGATCGAAGCGCTGGCACCACTGGGTACCGATCAACACAAGCCTCATCTGGAGGACGCCGCATGGCTGGTGGTGCTCTTTCGACAGGCCTACGGACTGCTGCCCGATGGCAGCAAACGCACGTATTACTACACACAGGAGTCGTGCGGTATTGCGGCAGGTCTGTTCATCGCTGCGGTGCACAAGATGGGCCTGGTCACGCTCACACACACGCCCAATCCAATGACGTTTCTGGCCGAACTCCTTGGTCGGCCGGCAAACGAAAAGGCGATGCTGGTGATGCCGGTGGGATATCCCGCGGTGGATGCGCGGGTTCCGGATCTTACGCGCAAGTCGCTTGAGGAGATTTGCGTGTGGAAGTAGTGGACCCCTCGCGAGCCCTACTCGTAGGCCAGCGCGGCGCGGGTCGTGATACGGGTCGCGCGCCAGGCGGGCCAGGCACAGGCGGCCACCGACACTACCAGTACGATGGCCAGCCACTGCACCACGCCGGTCACGTCGGGAATCCATGTCACCGCGAGTGGAAGCATGATGCGCCCGAACGCCCGGCCGAGCGCTACGCTCATGGGCAGTGAGAGCGGGATCGCGAGTGCCCAGCCCAGGAGCGCAATCACCAGCCCTTCAATCTGCACCATTGTCATGATGGCGCTGTGACGGGCGCCGATGGCACGCAGCACACCGATCTCGCGGGTACGCTCGAGCACCGCCATCCCCATTGTCGACGCCAGTGCGAGTCCGCCCACCACAATCATCAATTGTCCCATGATGCCAAGGAATCCGGCCACCATCAGCAAGTGGTCTTCTGTCACCTTCCGTGCCTCGACCATCATCTGACTGGTCTGCACCGGGTACCCGTTTTGCGTCAGCGCGGTGCGGAGCCGTTGCATGAGGTCGAGTTGCGACGCCGGACCGCGCAGCGACGACGCAACCACAATGCGATCGACGCGTCCAGCTGACGTGATGGTGGCGATGGTCGCGCGTGGCGCAAACGCGGCGGGCGACGGGCCGCCCTCAACAATGCCGACAACCGTCCACGTATTCGAGCGTCCAGCGACCACAAGATTCACCAACGCGCCAACGCGCATTGATGGTTCATCGTTCGACAGTCGACGGTTTACCACAATGGCACGCTCGTCACTGTCGCGCAGCCAGCGTCCCTCAGACACGTCATGCGTAAGCATGGCGGTTCCCGGCGTCGGCCCGCTCACCGGAAACGCATTGCCCGGCAGGCCATCACCCCGATCGAGTGTCGCGCGCGCCGCACTCCAGGCCTCCGCGTCGGCCACGCCACCAACGGCACGTACTACGCCCTCCAGCGAGTCGGCCGGCCACTCAGACGCCGTTCGCAACGCCATGTCGTAGCGTTGCGCGTCGAACAGCAGTCCCACCGCGCCACGCACCGACGTGCGCAAATTGAGCGCGCCGATATACACCGCGCCGCCCATGGCGAGCGTGAGCAATGTGAGCGTCATGCGCTGTCGCTTGCGAAACGCGTTGCGCAACGACAGCAGCAGGGGCCGCGCCATGCCACCCATGACATCGAGGCGTCTGCCGAATGTTCCCGTTGACGCGCCCGCCCCGGTGGCGGTAATGCCAACGTCCCGAAGCGCCTCACCCACCGAAATACGACACCCGCGCGAAACGGGAATGGCCGCCGCTGCCACAGGAAAGATCAGTCCAACAGCCAACTGGACCAGAAATGCCGACGTAGGAATCGCGAAACCCCTGGAACTGAAATTGAGCAAATCGGCAGTGAAATCGGCGTAGCTCCGACCTACCAGCGCGGCGAGCGGAATGGCGATGGCGCACGCGACCATGCCAAGGAGAAACGCCAGCATCAGATACATCTCAGCCACTTGCCGCGGCGACGCGCCGATCGCCTTCATCACACCAATCTCGCGCACCTGTCCGGTGAGCATCGCGCCAATGAGGTTGACCACCAGAATTCCACTCAGCAACAACGCGATGGCACCGAAGGCGCCCTGCGTGAACAGCAGCGAGTCGATTTGTGCGGCGTGGATGTGACGACCGGGCACCGGGACGTCCACCGCGGTTACCGATCGGCCATTGCGTTGAACCAGTTGCTGCACCTGCTGGGCAACGCGACGGATGCCGTCGCGACTGAGCGTACTGTCGCGCACCACGAACTGCAGTTCGTTGAAGGTGGCGGGCACCCCGAGTTGACGGAGCGACGCCGGTGAGGCAAACGCGTACACCACATGCTCCATCCAGCCGGGCGCGAGTCCCACGTCGCGGGCGATACCCGTTACCGGCAGCGTGACCGGCGCGCCGTTGCCCACCTGCACCACCAGCGAATCGCCAAGAGCGACGCCGGCGTAGTCCACCGACGAGTGCTCGACCACCAACGCACCATCACTCGGCGGCCACTGGCCCGCTTCTCCCTGCACTTTGCCAATCGCGTTGCCACGAAAGTCGTCGAGCATGAACAGCAGCAACGCCCGTGGCGCCGCCTCGCCCGCCACGCGCACGCCACCATTCACGGTACGGCGCGCTTGCACCGCAGCAATAGCTGGCATCGCTCGCACCTGGGCAACAACAGCGGCGCTGATGGAGTCGACGCGCAGCGTCGCTGACGCTGGCCGACTCGCGCGGTATTCCTCGCGCGTGACTTGTCGCATCAGCGACCAGGTGTCGAGCACCGACCCCGCACCCGCCAACCCCACCACCATGGCCAGCACCACTAACGCCGTACGCGACGGGTGCAGCTGCAGGTCGCGCAGCACTTTGCGCCACCGCGGACTCAGCGCACGCGTAAACAATCGGCTAAACATGCTCGGCCAGTATTCGACCGTCGACCAGCGTCACCACGCGGGTGGCGTGTTGCATGGCCCGTTGCTCGTGCGTGACCATGACGATTGTTTGTCCATCGCGTGCGAGCTGCGCAAAAATCGCCAACATGGCGTCGGAGGTGCGCGAGTCGAGGTTGCCGGTGGGTTCGTCGGCAAGCAGCAATGTCGGCGCGTTGGCCAACGCCCGTGCCACTGCCACCCGCTGTTGCTGGCCACCCGACAGCGTGGACGGCAGCTTGTCGCGTTGGTCGACCACACCCAGTCGCTCCAGCAGCGACTCGGCGCGCGCCCGTCGTTCGTGTGGCGGAAACGTGGCGCAGAAATCCATTGGCAACATCACGTTTTCGGCGGCCGTGAGCGTAGGCAGCAGTTGGAAGAACTGAAACACGATGCCGACGGCGCGTCCGCGCCATGGCGACAGTTGATGTTCGGCCAGTGCGTGCACCTGCGTGCCGTCAATAGTCACTTCGCCGCGTGTCGGTCGGTCGATGCCGGCCAGCAGCGCGAGCAGCGTAGACTTGCCACTGCCCGATTCGCCAACCACGGCGACAAACTCGCCGGCATTGATGGACAGGGATACGTCGCTGAGTGCGGAGAAGGGACCGGCGGGGGTGTCGTACTCTCGGGTAACTCCACGCAGCACGAGCAGTGGCGAGGGCGATTGGGTTGCGGGGGTGTTGATCATGCGGTGGACGATAGGAGCTGTGCCCGGTCAGTCGCTACCGCACGCGTAGCCGTTCAACCGTCTCGTGCGACCGTTCAGCGAATGGGCCTGTTCGCACGGTGGGCCACGCGCGATGGTTCACGGATTCAGCCACGAAACTGGAATCACAGTTGCGGTCAACCCGGAGCCCCCATGCATCGCTGCGCCCGTTCCCCCATCCGCATGTCGCCGAGCGCATTCGTGGCGCTGGTTGTCTTGCTTCTGCCCTCAGTAGCCATCGCACAACACGGCGGTGCCGCCCCACCGCCGCCGGTTGCTCCCAAGGAAGGATCTCAATTCGATTTTCTCGTAGGACAGTGGGAAGTGGTGGGCCAGCCGCAAGCCACCACCTTGGCGCAGCGCCTGCACGGGGTGTCCAAATTGCCCGGTATTTGGAAGGCATGGCGGGCGCTCGATGGATGGGGTATCGAGGACGAACTGCGTCTCACGGACGCATCCGGCAATCCAGTGCTCCTTGCCCACACCTTGCGCTACTTCGATACGGCGGCCCGCCGCTGGAGTCTCTCGGCGGTCGACGTCTATAAAGGCGTCGTGTCGTCGTCTGTGGCCGAGTGGAGGGGCCGGGAGATGATTGTGACTGGGAGTGGCAAGGATGCAGAGGGCAAGCCGTATATCTCCCGTGCCACGTTCTCGAAGATCACACCGTCGAGTTTCGCGTATCGCCTTGACCGCTCGTACGACAACGGGACGAAATGGACCGATGGCGTCACGCGGATTGACGCCAAGCGGGTTGCCGCCGTCGCCCCGCGCTGATCAGTCTTGCAGCACAGATGCCATCAGCCCCTGCCGCTTCATCGATACCCCATGCACGTTGGTGGGTGCCGAAGATCTGGGTCTGGCTGCAGTTGGTGATTGGATGGCTGCCGGTGTGGGCGCTGTATTCCACACTCATCGTTACCGCGCATCCGGGAACGACGGTGCATTCCGCCGTGTTCGCCGGCATGCGCGCCGTCGCCTGCGCGGCGGTGTTGGGGCTCGGAGTCAATCGGCTCACGCGGCGATATCCGTGGCCAGTGCCGATGCACCCGCAGTTCATCGCGCTGCACCTGGCCGCGGCGCCGGTATATGCCATCGCGTGGATGGGGCTGGCGGTGTTGCTCGAATCCGCGCTGTTAACGGCACACGCGGGCGCATTGCAGTTGGTCATGGGCGCTCCGGTGGTGCCATTCCTCGTCATGGGTGTGTGGTTTTACGCCATGGTGGCTGGAGTGACCTACGCGTCGCAGGCGGCGCAGCGCGCAGCGGTGGCCGAGGCGCTGGCGGTGACATCGCGCCTCGCCACCCTGCGGTCTCAGCTCAACCCGCACTTTCTGTTCAATGCGTTGCATACGGTGGTGCAGCTCATTCCGCTGGCGCCGCAGCGTGCGACGCAAGCGACCGAACAGCTGGCCAGTCTCTTGCGGACGAGTCTCGAGGAAGAGCGCGACCTAATCCGTCTGGCAGACGAATGGGCGTTCGTCGAGCGATATCTCGAGCTCGAGCGACTTCGATTTGGTGATCGACTGCTGGTCACGATGACGATGGACGACGACGCGCGTGATGCCTGGATTCCGGCGTTTGCGCTGCAGACGCTGGTGGAAAACGCTGTGCGTCACGGCGCCGCGCCAAAGGTGGAAGCCACCACGCTGCACATTCAGGCGCGTGCTGAGCGCGACAGGCTCACGGTGGTCGTGCGCGACACCGGAGTGGGTGCTCACCCCTCCGCGTTCTCCAACGGTGGCTCGGGTTTGGCGCGACTTCGCGATCGGCTACGCGTGCTGTTTGCCGATCGCGGGGTGCTTCGTATCGACACGCAGCCGGGTCAGGGATTCACGGTGACGATGACTGTGCCACGACACGTCGACAGCCGCGAGGACGCGTGACCACGGAGCATCGTGTGACCACTCTGATTGCCGATGACGAACCTCTGGCCCGCGCCGGCCTGCGGGCCATGCTGGCGTCTATCGACTGGATCACCTGCGTGGGCGAAGCCGCCAATGGTCCCGCCGCACTCGTGTCGATCGATACGCTGCGCCCCGAACTGGTCTTCCTCGACATTCAGATGCCGGGGCTGCTTGGCACTGAGGTGATGCGACGGGCCACGCACACTCCATACGTGATATTCACCACCGCGTGGGCGCAACACGCCGCCGAAGCATTCGAATTGGGCGCGCTCGACTATTTGCTCAAGCCGTTTGGCGCGGACCGATTGGCGTTAACGCTGGAACGGGTTCACGCCATGTTTGGTGAGCCAGTCGTCGCGTCGGCGCTCGATCGTTACCGTGAAGGGCTTCACGGGGGACCGATCAGTCGCCTCTTCGTCCGCTCGGGGCGTGCCATCATTCCCATCGCGGTCGACAGCGTGTCATGGTTTGCGGCCGATGGCGACTACGTGGCGGTGCATGTGGGACGCTCGCGACACCTGGTGCATGTGGCGTTGTCACGACTCGAGGCGCGGCTGGATCCGGCACGCTTTGTGCGCATTCACCGCACGTCCATTGTGAATCTCGATCACGTGAAAGCCTTCAAGGGTCTCGGGAAAGGACGACTCGTGGCTGAACTGATCGACGGGACACTGCTGGAAGTGAGCCGCAGCAAGGCCCGAGAACTCCGCGAGCTGGGCGAGTAGTTCGGCCACGCGCACCTACGGCGGGCGGCACTGAGCCAGTTCGGGGCGAGCCGTCGCCTCTTTGACTGCCATCATGCCATATCAAACGCGACGACTTGCCGAAGGAACGTTCAGCGCCGTAGCATTGGCGGATCATGAATTCGTTCCGATAACATGTCCGACGCCGCGTATCAGTCACCGATCACGGCCCTGCTTGGGGATGTGCAGGATGGCGTGCCTGGTGCCGCCGACCAGCTCGCCCGTGCGGTCATGTTTGACGTGCGCCGACTGGCGGGTCGCGCCATGCAGCAAGAGGCAACGGGACACACGCTACAGGCCACCGAACTGGCCGACGAGACCCTGTTGCGCTTACTGGGCATGACGCAAATCACCTGGCAGAATCGCGCGCAGTTCTTTGCCGTGGCCGCACAAACCATTCGGCGTGTGCTGGTGGACCATGCGCGGCATCGCCGTCGCGTCAAGCGCGATCATGGCGTGCGTGTCACCCTGGACGATGCCATGGCTATTGCGGCCGGTGGTGACGTCGATGTGCTGTCACTCGAGGACGCGCTGGTGCGCCTGGACCGGTTGGCGCCGCGACAGGCCCGCGTGGTGGAACTCCGATTTTTCGGCGGGCTCGATATCGAGGAGACCGCACAGGTGATGGCACTGTCGCCAGCCACGGTGAAGCGGGACTGGACGTTTGCGCGCGCGTTCCTGCTGCGCGCACTCACTGAAGACCCCGCGTGACAAACGTCGGCGACGAGCTCACGGCGCTTCGGTTCGAGCGACTCGAAGCACTGTTCGCGGAGGCACTCGACCTCTCAACAGGCGCCCGTGAGGCGTTCGTATCATCGCATGTGCCTGACGATCCGGTGCTGGCGCGCGAGTTACGCGGGCTGCTGAAGGCGCACGAGCGTTCCGAGTCACTGAGTGGCATCGCGCAGCCAATGCCGTTCGACGCCGAGATGGGCGCAGGCGTTCGGCTGGGCGCGTTTGTGGTGGGGCGTCGCATTGGCATAGGGGGCATGGGTGCCGTCCATGAAGGCACCCGAGGTGACGCGCAGTACCAGCAACGCGTGGCCGTCAAGTTCCTGCGACGGAGTGCCGACGATCCGATCGCCGTCGCGCGGTTTCGCGCCGAGCAGCAGTTTCTGGCGTCGCTGCAGCATCCCAACATCGGCGCCCTCCTTGACGGCGGCGTCACGCCATCCGGTACGCCGTACTTCGTCATGGAGTACATCGACGGCGCACCCATTACCACGTGGTGCGATGAGCGCCAGGCAACGGTGCGCACGCGACTATTGCTGTTCCGGCAGGCGTGTCTGGCGGTTCGGGCCGCGCATCAGCGGTTGGTGGTGCATCGTGATCTCAAGCCCGGCAACATCTTCGTCACCGCAGACGGCACGGTCAAGCTGCTGGACTTCGGTATCGCCAAGCTGCTGAACGATGCCGACACCGAGTTGCGCGTTGATGTACCGATCACCGCCATCGGACAGCAGGCGTTCACACCGGAGTATGCGGCCCCAGAGCAGATCAGCGGCGAAACCGTCGACACACGGGCCGACATCTACGCGCTTGGCGTGGTGCTGTATGAATTGCTGGCGGGTCGTCGACCGATTGCATTCACCAGCGCGTCGCCGGTGGCCATGATGCAACAGCTGCGAGACGCGACCGTGTCTCGACTGGCCGATGCCATGAACGCCAATCGGTGGCGAGCCCTGGGCGAACGCTCGTCGGAACGGGCGCGTCGTCGGCTGGAAGGTGACCTCGACGCGATTTCCAGTGTTGCCCTGCGCGTCGGAGCCCGCACGTCGATACGTGTCAGTGGATGCGCTGTTGGACGATCTGGACCGCTATCTGGATGGACGGCCGGTTGCGGCAAGTCCAGACGGCACGTGGTACCGCGTGCGCAAGTTCGTGGCGCGACATGCGCTCGAGACGGCAGCGGGCGGAGTGGCGTTGGCATCGCTGGTAACTGGCGTCATCGTGTCGCAACAACAAGCGCGCCGAGCGGAGTCGGAAAACGCGCGGGCGCGCGAGATCACGGCGTTCCTGACCACCATGCTTGGTGCCTCAAATCCCGAGTCGTTTGGCAAGGACATCACCATGCGCGCGGTGCTTGACTCGGCGAAGAATCGCCTGGATGCGCAGAACTTGTCGCCGTCGCTCGACGCGGAAGTCCGCAGCATTGTCGGCGGTACGTATCTCGCTCTTGGTGAATTCGCTGAGGCCGAGCGCCAGTTCGTGCAAACGTTGGCTGAACGCCAACGCTTGGCTCCCCGCGGTGACTACGGTACGGCCGTGACGCTCAGTCAGCTCAGTCTCGTGCACGAGAACAGCGGACGGTACGAACGGGCCGATTCGCTCTTGCAGCAGGCCGAGCGACTCTACGAGCGCTTCCCACACCCGGATGCGCTGCAGGAGGTGGCCGCTTTCGAGAATCGCGGACGAGTCCTGTATCGATTGGGACGCAATCCGGAGGCGCTT
>JANOKE010000667.1:0-5221 GCA_031419135.1 Gemmatimonadaceae bacterium | reverse complement strand
GATCAGCAAGCTCGGCTACCTGAGCAACGGCGTCGCATCAAGCGACTTCCGCCCAACAGACCAGCAGGAAGAGGTGCGCACGCTTCTTGGTGACCAGTTACGCGATCAGCTTCGTCGCATTGATACGTTGCTGGGTACTGAACTCGAACGGCTGAACGCGCTGCTGCGCACGCGCAGCATTCCGAATATCATCGCGCCGACGCCCAAGCCCATCGGCATGTAGTTGGTCGCGAATACCGTTGCACTCCTCGAACTCCGGGTTGGCCCAGATGAATCAGCACAACACACTCCGTCGCGTCGCACCGTGGCTCGCGGCTGCGCTCATCCCTATGTCGCTGGGCGCACAGAGAGCGAAATCTGCCGGTGGCGGCATACCCGCTGGCATGTCGGCGATCCGAGAGGCCGATCTCAAACGGGATCTGTACGTCATGGCCGGTGATGGCATGCGCGGGCGCGAAGCCGGCACCGTTGACGAAATGCGGGCGTCGATGTGGGTGGCCGAGCAGCTGCGCTCGATTGGCGTGAAGCCAGCCGGGCAGGATGGCAGCTACTTCCAGTGGTGGAACATGCTGGTGACGCGGGTCTCGACGGTGTCGAGCTCGGCCACGATCGCGGGGCAAGGGCTCACCATGTGGAAGGACATCGTGCCGCTGGGCGCTGCGATCGCCGATGCCAGCGGGCCGACCGTGTGGGTCGGTGATGGCAGTGATAGTACTATCGATGTGCGCGGCAAGATTGCTGTGGCCATGTTGGTGGCTCCGCCGCCTGCGTCCATTCGGACCACTACCAACTCGTACGAGCTGCGATACACGCAAGCAGCGATCACGGCCACTACAGCACGCCTGCAGCGTCGCGGGGCGTCGGCCATCATCATTGTAGCAGACTCCACGGCCGACATCGCATTGGGACCCCTGGGCATCGTGCGGCAACGTGGTACGCAGGATGTGATTGGCGGGGCATCGCGCTTCGCGAATCAGGCGCAGCCCACGCCGGCGACCGCACCGCAACCGCGCAACGTGCCCACGCCCGCGTTTTTGGTGCACAGCGCCATGGCGGCGACCCTGCGAAGCGCGTCGGTGGTGGCAGAACTGCACGTTCGCCTGGAGCGCTTCGAGACCCCGTCGGTGAATATTGTCGGCACGATTCGCGGCACCGATCCGACGCTGCGAGACGAGTACGTGCTGTACAGTTCGCATCAGGATCACGACGGGGTGCGCTATCTCATGGGCGGCGATTCTGTGTGGGCCGGCGCCGACGATAACGGTTCTGTGAGTGTGGCAGTACTTGCCGCGGCGCGGGCGTTCGTGAAGCAGCCGGCGAAACGATCCATCCTGATTGTGTTCCATGGTGCCGAGGAGCGCGGACTGTTGGGTTCGCGGTATCACGCCGCGCATCCAGTGGTACCACTGGCCAACATCGTTGCGGTGCTCAACGGCGACATGATTGGCCGCAATCATCCCGACTCGGCCAGTCTGTTGGGCATTCAACCGCCGCACCGAAATTCAAGTGAACTCGTGGAGATGGCGCTCAGGGCCAACGACCTCACGGGCAAGTTCAAGCTCGATTCGCTCTGGGATCGGCCCACGCATCCCGAAGGCTGGTACTTTCGCAGTGATCACGTGCCGTACGCGCGACTGAATGTGCCGTCGATCGAGTACTCGACGAATTTGCATGCCGATTACCACACGCCGCGTGACAAGCCGTCGGCCATCGACTACCCGAAGCTCACGCGTATGACGCAGTGGATGTACCTGACCGGGTGGTTCGTGGCGAATGCGCCCAAACGACCGGCGATCGATCCTGGCTTCAAGTTGGAGCGATAAGGTTTCCACTGTGCCTTGAGGAATGGGCTTCACGGAAAGGAACGGATTTTTGAACGGACTGCGATATCGGATATCGGACGAACTACGATATCGGCAATGGGAAACCTGACGACGGATACCGGAGCCCTGCACGCGCCATCTCCGGTCAGACATCCGGTTTCTCATCGCCGGTATCGCTTGCCATCCGGTCGCTGGTATTTGTGGCTACGCTCGACGCGAATCCGCTCATCGATCCGTTCGGGCAGCGTTCGATCCGGTCGTATCGGCGTAGCAAGGTGGCGGCGTTGGCTTGCACTTCATGGCCGTCAGGCTCGCGCGTCAGTACGTTGAAGGCATGTACGCCGCATGTTTGTTCTGCCACGGCGCGTTGGGCCGCAATGAGTCGATTGAGCACTTTCCGGTAGGACGCCGGCTGGCGTTCGATGCGGCGAAGGGACGGTTGTGGGTGGTCTGTCCGCGGTGCGCGCGCTGGAACCTGACGCCATTGGAGGCGCGCTGGGAAGCAATTGAAGAAGCGGAGCGCGCATATCGTGATGCGAAGCTGCGTGTAGCGACGGACAACGTGGGACTGGCAAAACTCAGGGAAGGCACAGAGCTGGTGCGCATTGGGAGTCCGATGCTGCCGGAGTTTGCGGCGTAGCGGTACGGGAATGTGTTCAGGAATCGGCTCAGAAAGGCTCGAGCGCTGACGGCCGTGCGGATCGCGGTGCCGCTTACGTATTTTGGCCTTTCCATGACCGGCGCGGCGGCAGCGATCGGATTGAGCACTACGGCGCTTGGCATGGCCTTTTCGGTGTACAATTTGGGTTCGCTGGTGGACTCCGTGCGCTCTCATCGGCGGCTCGTCGTGCGAGGTGCTGAAGGGCGTCTGCAGAGCTTTACGGTTGGCGACTTGACAGGTTTGGACTCCAACTGGTCGGATCTCTCAGGGGAAGCCGCGCAGCGCGCGCTGGCGACCATCCTCGCGTCCGTCAACAAGGGTGGTGCGGCGGCCAAGCACGTGCGAGAAGCGGTGGAGTTGGTCACCAGTGTGCCGGATGCGAACCGTCTCCTGACGGGCAGTGCATTTGCAGGGCGTCGCCCCGACCTGGTGTTGGGCGCGAATTACCTTACCCGGCTCACGCCGTCATTCCGATTGGCGCTTGAGATGTCTCTTCACGAAGCCGACGAACGGGCGGCGCTTGAGGGCGAGTTGCACGTGCTTGAAGCGCGATGGCGCGAGGCCGAGGAGATCGCGGCGATCAGCGACGGCATGTTCCTGCCGTCGGATATCGACGAACGCCTGGACCGGCTTCGGAAGCGTTAGCTGGCGGTAGATGCAAACACACCAAGGACGGTGACATCAACGCGCAAAAGGGTCGCCGAAGCGCGGGTCGATCAGGAACGCGCGGTCGGTGAGCGTGTGGAGAAACGCCACGCCCGACGATGTTTCGCATGCACCGCAGAGTGGGCTGGCTGCCCTACACTTCAGCCGTGAAGACAAGCTCCCCGTTTGCCCGGACGAACTTGACCGGGATCTTCGGGTTGTTGAGATCCTTTCCCTCACGCGCGTGCCACTTCGCCTCGCATGAGGCGAAGAAGGGTTCGAGCGCTGCCCGCTCCATCCGATAAATCTCGCGGATCTCGATGCCCTCGTAGATCGCGAAGAACCAGTTCACCTTGCGGTACTTTGCGAGGATCACCGGGTTCAGGTGATGGTGCGTCGAGAAGGAGAGCGTCTTCAGGACGTTGACGGCCTTCAGTTCGTACTCAACGCCCTCAGTATCACACGCATCGTTGCCCTCACGGCCCGGCAAAGCGCGAAGGCCGGTGATGAGCAGAACCTGCAGCAGCTTCCCGCCGTTGTCCTGGAAGATGTCGTCGATCCCGTGCTTCGAAGCCAGCTCCTGGTACTGCCGGATAAACGGAAAGAGCTTGTCAAGCTCGTCGCGATCGGGATGGCCCGTCATCTCGCTCACGGTGACAGCAGATTCGCCAAAGACGTCCCAAGCGCCCGGGCGAGGCGCTCGAGGTTGTCGATTGAAATATTTCGCTCCTCCCTTTCCACGGAACTCACGTAGGTTCTGTGGAGGCCGCTGAGATCAGCCAGCCTCTCCTGCGACAGTCCTTGCGCCGCCCTCAACGCGCGGAGGTTTTTTGCAAGGACTCGGCGGGCCTCACCATTTCGTCTGCTCGTCACCCGGGGAAGCTCAGCCGTGACAGACGATACGTCTACAGACTTTACGTCTACCACCGCCAGCACCAGAGTGCTAACTTGGATCCTATGACCACTGATTCGGTGCTTCCAAAACGCGTTCCGCTTTACTTCACGGAAGTAGGTGCCGCCTACTGCGGGGATTCTCTCGAGTTGCTGAGCGAGCTCCCGGATGCCAGCGTCGATCTGGTCATGACCAGTCCTCCGTTCGCCTTGCTTCGCAAGAAGGAGTACGGGAATGAGGATCAGGAACAGTACGTGGACTGGCTGCTCCAGTTCGGTCGCCTCGTGCTGCGCAAGCTCAAGCCGGAGGGCAGCTTCGTACTCGACCTTGGTGGTGCCTACCAGCGTGGAACTCCTGCACGGAGCCTCTATAACTTCCGAGTCCTGCTGCGTCTTTGCGACGAGGTTGGCTTCTTCTTGGCCGAGGATTTCTACTGGTTCAATCCATCTAAGCTTCCGAGCCCAATTGAATGGGTGAACAAGCGGAAGCTTCGAGCCAAGGATTCGGTGAATACCGTATGGTGGCTGAGCAAGACGGAGTGGCCGAAAGCCGACGTCTCAAAGGTGCTCGCGGAATACAGCCCACGGATGAAAAAGCTGCTTGAGGATCCTGGCGCTTTCTACAAGCCGAAGCTCCGGCCTTCCGGTCACGACATCAGCGACGGATTCGGCAAGGACAACGGAGGCTCCATTCCATCCAACCTGCTCCAGATCCCCAACTCCGAGTCAAATGGTGGGTACCTGGCAGGGTGCAAGGAGCTCGGGCTGAAGGGACACCCGGCGCGATTTCCAGCGAGGCTCCCCGAGTTTTTCATTCGAATGCTCACCGAGCCCGGTGATCTCGTCCTCGACATCTTCGCTGGTTCGAACACAACAGGAATGGTTGCTGAGGCGGAGAAGCGCAGGTGGCTCGCATTTGATCTCTCCACGGAATACCTGGCCATGTCCTCCTTCCGCTTTCTTTCGGCAGAGTCGTCCGCCAGAGAGATGCGCACCGTCTACGAACGGATCTGCGCGGGCGAGAGTGTGGCGTTGTCTGAGCACAAGCACCAGACATCACTCGCGATCTAGAGACACCACTCGAGATCTTCGCGCCTCGGCGTCTAACGATGCATGCATCAAACACGCGAGCGAACGTGCGCCGCTTGAGGGCGAGTTGCACGTGCTTGAAGCGCGATGGCGCGAGGCCGAGGAGATCGCG
>JANOKE010000666.1:0-1331 GCA_031419135.1 Gemmatimonadaceae bacterium | reverse complement strand
CACGAAAGGTGATGTTCGCCCCGACGCGATTGCAGTCGTCTTCGGCGTGGGTATTTCCGCCACAGAATGGCACGCATCCCGCGTGAGCGACATATCCTTCTCGCGAGAGTCCCTCGCCCTGCAAGCGGCCCTCGCCGACCGCTACACGTTTGAACGAGAGCTAGGCGCGGGCGGCATGGCCACGGTGTTCCTCGTCCGTGACGTCAAGCACGATCGGCACGTCGCGCTCAAGGTGCTGCGCCCCGAGCTTGCAGCGGTCATCGGTGCCGAACGATTCCTGCAGGAAATCAAGACGACTGCCAGCCTGCAGCATCCACACATCCTCGGCCTTATCGACTCGGGGGAAAGCGCGCACCAGCTCTGGTACGCTATGCCGTTCGTCGACGGCGAATCGCTGCGTGATCGAATCACGCGCGAAAAACAGCTCCCGGTCGGCGAGGCGGTGCGGCTGGTTGTCGAAGTGGCGGGAGCGCTCGACTACGCGCATCGTCGTGGTGTGATCCATCGCGACATCAAGCCCGAGAACATTTTGCTGCAGGATGGGCGCGCGTTAGTGGCCGACTTTGGCATCGCGCTGGCGGCAAGCAAGGCCGGTGGCAGTCGGATGACCGAAACCGGGATGTCGCTCGGCACGCCGCAGTTCATGAGTCCGGAACAGGCGATGGGGGAGCGGGAAATCACGGCCCGTAGCGATGTGTACGCCCTGGGCTGCGTGCTGTACGCGCTGCTCATCGGGGAGCCCCCATTCACGGGTCCAACGCCCCAGGCGATTGTTGCGAGGGTGATGACCGGCGAGCCGACGCCACTGACGGCCGCGCGCAGCACAATTCCACGGCACGTGGAAGCCGCCGTGCTCCAAGCGCTGCAGAAGCTGCCGGCGGACCGCTTCGCCAGCGCGGCAGAGTTCGCGGCGGCATTGGGGAATCCGTCCTTCGCCTCTACTTCCGCTGCCTTCCACTCGATGGCAGTCCGGCGGCCTGTGCTCGCACGACTCCCATGGGCCCTTCTTGCCGCGGCCCTCGGTTTTATCTCATTCCAGCAGATTCGGCCGAAGGCTGAATCCACTCCGACGCCAGTGTACCGCCTCAACATCGTTTTTCCCGACAGTGCGGCGTGGGCGGGCGATGTCGTTTCGACTCCTGTGCTTTCGCCTGACGGTACCATGTTGGTGTACAATGGCCGGGACTCAAGTTCAGTGCGACGGCTATACCTGCGTGTCATGGACAAGTCGGATCCAATCCCAATTCCGGGAAGCGAGAACGGATCCCTGCCGTTCTTCTCCCCGGACGGTCGCCGAGTGGCGTTCTCGTTGGGGGCGCGAATAGTGAAAG
>JANOKE010000665.1:0-1944 GCA_031419135.1 Gemmatimonadaceae bacterium | reverse complement strand
GCTGCTGCCGAATGAGTTCGTGCCCTGCGGCGAACGGAATGAGATGCGTGAACCCTTCCATGGCCACCGTCATGCCGTCGTGCACATGCAGTGCCATCGCGTCGCGCAACGACAGGAACGCGGTCATGTGGTGCCCGAACGACTCGGGAAGTGCACGTCGAGCAATCGGTCGAGCACTGCCAACGCGTTCGCGAGGTCGTGCTCGGTGATCACCAGTGGTGGAGCGAGCAACAGCAGGTTTCCGCGCGAGGCAAACGATACGCCGGCAGCAAGCCCATCGCGAACGAGGGCCGCCAGCGGTGCGGGCGTGTCGGGCCACGGCGCAAGCGGTTCACGCGTGTCACGATTGGCCACCAGTTCGACCACGGCAAACAGGCCGTGTCCGCCGCGCACATCGCCAATAACATCGTGTCGCGACTGCATCACACGCAGCGCGGCTACCATGTTGGCGCCGAGGCGGCGCGAGCGCTCGATCAGTCGTTCGTTTGCATAGGCTTCGACTGCGGCAACGCCTGCTGCACACGACAGCGGGTGTCCGCAATACGTGAGTCCGGTGTAGAGCATTTCGTGCTCAAGACGCGCCGAAACATCGGCCGAAAGCACCACCGCTCCCAGCGGGAGATGTGCGCCGGTGAGTCCCTTGGCCAGGGTCATGAGGTCGGGACGACCCGCTTCACCGTGACGTTGCCAGGCAAACCACTCGCCACAGCGCCCAAATCCGCTCATGACTTCGTCAGCGATAAGCAGCGTGCCATGCGCTCGCGTGATGGAGCGCAGTGCAGGCCAAAATGTGTCGGGCGCAACTATGCCGTTGGTGCCGGCATCGGGTTCCATGAGCACGGCCGCCACCTCGGCGGCACCCGACCGTTCAATCAGTTCACCAATGTGCGTCGCCGCGCTCAAACCGCACTCATTTGCATCGGTAGTGCCAAATGGACATCGATAGGCGTATGGCGGCGGTGCGTGGACTACGTGGTGCAACGCTGGATCTACCTGCGCGTACGTGCGTGTGTCGCCAGAGAACGCCATGGTGGCATAACTTGCGCCGTGATACGAGCGGTCGCGGGCAATCACGATTCCCCGTGACCGACGCGAGGCCTGTCGAGCAAACTTCACGGCATGTTCGTTCGCATCGGCGCCGCCCAGCGTGAAGAACACGCGACCGTCCTGGAATCCACTCTTCTCCAGCAGCAGCTCGGCCAGGTGCGCACGGGGTTCGGCGCCCCACGCATTGGCGATATAGCAGAGACGATCGGCTTGCGCCTTGATGGCAGCGACCACCGCCGGGTGTTGATGCCCAAGATTGCAGCATTCCGATTGGCTGCTGAAATCGAGCAGTGAACGACCGTCACTGGTATAAAAGTACGCGCCCTCGCCGCCCACCGCGGTGGGGGCATCCCAGTTGGATTGGACGGTCCAGCTATGAAGAACCGTCTCGCGTTCGGGGCAATGCGAGGGGGACATGCGGGGAAATATACTGACACTGCGGTACTGCCACTGCGGTTTTACTGACACTGCAGTTGGGGTACTTCCACTGCGGTTTGGGTACCCCCACTGCAGTTGCTATACTTTCAACTGCAGTTGCTATACCCCAACTGCCGTTGCTATACCCCAACTGCCGTTGCGATACCCCAACTGCAGTTGCTATACCCAACTGCAGTTGACTATACCCCAACTGCAGTTGCAATACCCCAACTGCAGTTGCTATACCCCAACTGCAGTAGCTTTACCCCAACTGCAGTAGCTTTACTGCTAATGTCCCCAACGCTTCAGCGCGGACTCGGGCTGCTGGAAGCCACGACGCTCATTGTCGGTGGTACCATGGGCGTGAGCATCTTTTTGGTGCCGGCCGGCGTGGCCCGCGAGGTGGGTTCGCCGGGGTTGGCCCTGTTCACCTGGGTGTTCACGGGGCTGATGGCGCTCTGTGGCGCGCTCTCGTTTGCC
>JANOKE010000664.1:0-3663 GCA_031419135.1 Gemmatimonadaceae bacterium | reverse complement strand
GCACCGCGACCCTTTTGATCGCCTGCTGGTCTCGCACGTTTCACTCTGCATCACATCCCGAATGGACCGTCGGTGTACCACTCCCGATAGTCGAAACCCTCCGCATGATGCCTACCCACTGGTATCAGCGGTCCGCCATCTGGGTGGCTCGCACCAGCGCCTCCACGTCGCGGGTTGACTATCGCAGCGCGACAATCCCCAGGCTCATAACCAGCATCACGATCGCCGGCAGCGATTTCAGCGCAGCGTCCTTCACTTTGATATGCATCGCGATGGCGCCGCACATGAGCGCGGCCACCACGCCAGCTGTTGCGCGCACTGGCAATGGCCACCAGAGTCCGGCCAGCAGGATAATGCCGGCGATGACTTTGAGCGCACCGACGACAAACCGCGCAGAATCCGGCAACCCGTACGCCGCGAACTCTTCCTTGAGCGACGTGGCGACGCCTCCCCGATAGGGAGTACTACGTCCGGAACGAACGAGCCAGACGTTTAGCAGCCCAAAGCCAACGAGAACCTGCAGCACCGCGGGCACTGAAATTGACTTCAAAATGTTCACCATGTATGTCTGAGAATCCTTCGCCCAGGCGCCCCGTGCCGAGCAGTCACCACGGGTCGGTAACCGGACGGTTATGGAGGTAGCCTGTCTGATGGCAAACGCACTATCAATCCTGGTGTTCCTCGGGTACGGCCTCCTGTGCCTTTTTTCTGATAGGATGGTGGAGGAGTTCCGACGCTATGGCCTCAGCCACTTTCGCCGTCTGGTCGGGTCGCTTGAAGTTGCCGGCGCGCTTGGCCTGAGCGCGGGATTCGCCGTCCGACCATTCACCGTGCTCAGCGCTGCGGGATTGAGTGTTCTGATGCTGTTTGCCGTTCTGGCCCGAATGCGGGTGCGAGACTCCGTGCTTCAAACATTGCCAGCGCTGGTGTTGCTGCTCGTGAATGTGTTTATCGCCAGCGATGCCCTCGGCTGGCGCAGGCCGTGGTAGTGCGAGGCACACTAGCGCTTCGAACCGATTTGTTCAAGAAATGGCGCGACGTCCAGAATGGTGATGTCATCGCGGCGGCGCAGAGTGCGCATAAACCACTCCTTGTGGCCCGCACCATAAGTGATCACGATGCGAAGTCCTTCGCCCCGATGCGCGTCCAACACGCTCGCGATATTGGCATAGTGTGCCTCGTTGATATTGTCCCAGCCACCGGGTCCAAGCTCGCTGTTGAACAGTCGGTTGTAGGGCTCGTGGGCCGTGCGTTGGATTGAGTCGTACGTCGGCGAATTGATGAAGTACGGATTGTCCGTTCCGTGAAGCGCGACCAGCGAATCCGCCACTGCATTGGCGCGCGCGTACGCCTGCCATTCCTCCCGTCGACCCGGGTCCGCTTCGATGCGTTTGAGCGCGGTCGTGCGAAACACGTCCATAGGGCGCGACCACCCTGCGGTGGGCACGATCGTGAACCGGCGTGTCTTCGTGAGCGGGAAAAGCACATCCACGTACTCGGGGAACCGCGCGACCCGTGGCTCGGTGATGTGTCCCGTTGCGGTGAATTCGCGCAAGGCCGCATCAAATCGATTCGGCGCGATTTCCGTGAGTACGTAGTCGGGTCGCAGAGCCATCAATAGCTGACGAAGCACTGCGGTACTGTATCGCACACTGGTACGGTGTTCGCCATGAATGGTGCCCACCACCACCACTTCGGTCTTCCTGGCCGGCGCCCTCGCGCCACGGCCCCGCGCGGCATTGCGCGTGCGCGGAACGAATCCAGGAGGCGGTACGCTCACCGCATACGACGCCGTATTCACATAGACGGGAGCGGGACGGCCGGCACAATGCACCACCAACGACACGTCGTCAGGCGACAACTCCGCCGAAACCGGGCGTGGACAAACGGGCGTTGTCGCCGCGGCGGCCCCATTCAGCAAGTCGTACACGTGCACGGCACCTGCGGCACGATCCACGGTAAACGAGAGCACGCCGTCCCGGGTCGTGGTTCGCAACGCGTCACCACTCCGCAGCGCGGGCACGTTTCCGGCACGCAGCAACTCGAGCCCGATCGCGGTGCGCGGCAGTGCCGACGTCAGATTCTCACTGCCAGTGGCCGTCACCAGGATTTCATCTTCGAGGAAGACCGCCACGTCGTTTTTGTGATTGTAGTACCAGGGCTCGATGGTAAAAACCATCCCGGGCAAGAGGCGCGCGTCGGACAACGCAGGGTCACCTGCCGCGAGTCCGATGTGATGCCCGAAGTAGACCGGCGCCTGCATGTAGGGCCTGGCCGCGGTCGGGGTCGCGGAATCGGCAACGTGCTGCAAATCACGAAACGTCACCCCGGGTCTGACCGCCGCGATCACAGCATTGGAAATGCGTCGCACCATCTCCACCAGCTCCCGTTGACCAGGTGAAAACCGCGCGCCAACCGGGAAGGTGCGTCCAACATCACTGACGTAGTGATCACGCTCGCACCCCACATCGAATATCGTGAGCTCGCCCGCGCGCAGCACTCTATTGCGGCGCGCGTAGTGTGCGCCAAGAATGCGCCAGGGCCAAAGCGAGTTGTCCCCCGACTTGACGATCGGCGTGAACGCCTCGCGCTGCGCACCCAACGCCATGCAGTCGGCGATGAACGCCCCCGTGAGCGTGCGTTCGTCGACGCCGGGCAGCACACGCGCCGCTCCCCGTGCGATTGCAATGCTCGTCACGCGGGCCGCTTCGCGCATCACGGCGAGTTCGCGCGGGCTCTTGATCATGCGCATCGTGGCCATCAACGTGGCGGCATCTGCGATGGTCAACGTCGCGTAGGCGCGCCGGAGCTGCGATGCAAGCAACCCACCAGCCGAAGGAGTCATGAATGCCAACGCGGCTCCATCGATCGCCGTCCGTTGCGGCCCATCCACAATCAGCACGCGCGCGCCGCGTGTCGTGAGTTCCTGTGCGAACGCGGCCACGGCGGTATCGGTCAGGACGCTATCAACGCCACTCAGTGCCCGCAGCGCCGGATCACTGGCCAGTGGGCGACTGGGAAAATCGTTGGGACGACCGCTGTTCTCGAATCGCGGATCAACGCTCGGCACATACAGGACCGATCGTCGCGTGCGACCATCGATCGCCAACAGGGCGCGCGGGACTTCCAGTCCTACCAGATACTCGAAGTCATCCAACTGCCGGAACGTCTCGCCACCACTCGTGCCCTCTGCACTTGGCACGAGCAGCACGTCATTGACCCCGAGACTCGCCAGTGCCGCTGCGCGGCGAGCAATGTACTCGGCCACCGGAAAGACCGGGTGCGTCCACCCCGTGAACCGCTCGGCGCGCTGTGCGTGCATCGGCGCGGTGGCGATCAATAGTGCAACATATGCCAACCACCGGAGCACAACGACGGTCGGTTTCATTGTGTCGTCGATGTCGTGGCACTGGCGACAGCATCGACAACTATTCGTGGCGTAAGTACCGCTGGCAGAATTTCCGCCGGCGCACTCGCGTTGGGCGGGTATAGCACGTACAGCGGCACGCCGCTCCGCCCAAACCTGGCGAGCGCCTTGGTGATCTCCGGGTCGCGCGAGGTCCAGTCGGCCCGCAACAACAGCACCTTGTTGTCGGCAAACGCGCGCTCGACGGACGCCGAGTGCAGCGCCACGCGTTCGTTCACCTGACACGACAGGCACCA
>JANOKE010000663.1:0-6554 GCA_031419135.1 Gemmatimonadaceae bacterium | reverse complement strand
GGGGGGGGGGGTTTGGGGTGGGGGTGGGTGGTTGTGTTGTGGTGGGGGGGTGTGTGGGCGGGGGGGGTGTTTGGTCGTCTCGCCCCCCCCCCCCCCCCCCCCCCCCGCTCTTCCCTCACTGCCTTGGGTGCTCACACCTCTGGCCCCTCACCGCTCGGTCAACAACATACGGAACCAATTGTGACACGCTATTTCTGAGACACGACACCAACACATGCGGATAACCACGTGGGCCGAATATGGTCTGATCTGCGCGCTGCATCTGGCGCGCCGCGCCGCGACGGAACCGGTGACCGGTCGCGATGTGGCTGCTCGTGAGCAGCTCCCAGCCGACTATGTCGAACAAATCCTGCTGCGCCTGCGACGCGCCGACATCGTTGCCAGTACCCGTGGCGCGCGCGGTGGGTACGCGCTCTCCCGCAGTCCCGAACTCATTTCTGTCCGCGAGGTGATTCAGGCAACTGAACTGACCACCTTCGACTTGCACTGTGTCTCGCATCCGGTGGATGCGACGCGGTGCGCGGATTCCGGAAGTTGCAGCATTCGTCCCGTGTGGATGCTGTTGCAGCAGCGTATCGACGAAGTGCTCGAGGGCGTCAAGTTGAGCGATCTGCTGGCCGACGAAGCCGTGGTGCGTGTGCGCGTTGGGCTGCCGGCATTTCCAGCCGTCCGCGCCGGGTCGTTACCCGTTCTGCAGAACTGATCGCCCGATGGGGATTATTGGAACGTGGCGCGCGGCGCGCGAACGCAAACGTCGCGCGGCGACCTATCTGCGGGCGCTGCTGACACCGCCGGATGCGACCGATGTCGCGTGGTTGACCGCCCTCACCGGCAATCGCGCACGGGCCGAACAGGAGTTGACGTTTGCCCGACGCGCGCTTGGACTGATCGTGGCCGAGCGCGATGCGCTGGACGATCGCACCGCGTCCGATGTTGCACGCGCGCTGTCCGATGTGATCGACCGAGAGACACGAAGCGCGGTCGTTGACACGAGCCTGTGGACCGCCCGACGGAAAGCGTATACCGTGGCGATGGCAGTGCGAGGGCAGCCCGAGGCGCCGACCGTTCGATTCGGCAGGGTCTTGTTGGAGGGCGCCGGCGTGGCTCACCCATCGGACGACGCACTGGCGGGCGCCGCACACTTCGTCCAGTCGACACGCTCCCACGCGAACGAAACCCTGCGCGCCGTGTTCGGCGAGGCGTCGCTGCCCGAAGATGTCCGACCGTCAGCGATACGGCCGTGATCGTCACAAACATCCCCCGAGGAGTGGCCGCAACGCACCGAGCCGATCATGTTCAGGGAGGCCGAGGTGCCGAGGCACCGCAAACCCACCTGCTCACGACCGGCTGGGCGTGTTCGTTGCAGTAGTGCCGAAGGCCGGACTCGAACCGGCACGCCCTTGCGGGCACTGCGCCCTGAACGCAGCGCGTCTACCAATTCCACCACTCCGGCGGTTGGCTGGCCAGAAGCCAAATGGACAGGGAGGGGAAGGATAGACCGTGCACCATTCGGAAGTCAACTGACTAGCTTGCCATGTTCATGGCTACCACAGATACGGACGCTCCGCTGGAGATGATCGCGCGCAACAAACGCGCGCGACACGACTACGAAATCCTCGACACCTGGGAAACGGGCATTGTGCTCACCGGCACCGAGGTCAAGGCACTGCGTGACGGTCGCGCCAACCTCACCGATGCCTTCGGAGTGGTCAAGGACGGGGAGGTCTTCCTGCTGAACCTGCACATCGGCTCGTATGGGCAGGGCAACATCTTCAACCATGAGGCCACGCGTACGCGCAAATTATTGTTGCATCGCCGCGAAATACGCCGGCTCATCGGTGCGGTGGAACGACAGGGGCTCACCCTCGTGCCGCTTGATCTCTATTTTCTGCGCGGCCGCGTGAAGACCCGGCTCGCGCTGGTGCGCGGCAAGCAACAGCATGACAAGCGTGAGGACCTCAAGAAGCGTGACGCGCAAATGGAAATCGCGCGCGCACTGCGTTCGCGGTAGACGGGCGCACTCTCATGTTGCTGTCCGCGCTGTGCTGTGCCCTGCAGCTGTCGGCGACCCTACCGCGCTCACTCCCGGTGCTGGTTGGCGATCGGCGTCGCCTCGTTCCCATCGTGGCGCACCCCGACGGCGGACTGGCCATGCGGGCCGATCTCCTCACCGAAGCGCTTGGCGGCCAGTTCGTCGCCGACGGTGCCGGACGGTACCACCTGCAAGTGGCCAGCGCGCGAATTGATGTCGAGATCGGCAGCGCGTTTGTGCGACTGGCGTTGGACACGTTGCCCGTGTCCGCGCCGATCTATCGCAAGGCGGGAATCGTGTTCGTCCCGTACGCGTTTGCGAGCGAGCTGTTGCCGCGCGTGGTGAGCGGCGTCCTGTTCGACGCCGACCGCGTGGAATTGCGTCGGTTTGGCGCGGTCACGTCGCGTCGTGCGGCGGTGCCATCCGCCGCGCCTGCGGTGGCAGCGGTACGAACGCCGGTGCCCAGTCGAGGGCCCGTCGTGGGTGCCGAACCGACGCGGGGAGGCACGGCCAGAGGGCGACAGCAGCATGTGGTGGTCGTAGACGCCGGTCATGGCGGCATCGACAAGGGAATGTCGGGACCGATTGGTGATCCCCGCAAAGTGTTCGAGAAAAACATCACGTTGGCAATCGCCCGCGCACTCAAGACGGCGCTCGAACGTCGCGGAATCGCTGTCGTGATGACGCGACAGACCGACACCTTGATCGCGCTGGGTGATCGTGGCCGGATTGCGAATCAGGCGAAGGGTGATCTGTTCCTGTCGGTGCACGTCAACGCCGCCAACCCCCGATGGGCAGAGCCGGGCGGTGCCCGCGGATTCGAAACGTATTTCCTGGCCGAAGCGCGGACCGAAGATGCCCGACGGGTCGAAGCCATGGAAAACGAGGTCATCAAGTTCGAGACAAACGCCGAAACGACGCGCGACGATCCCCTGGGGTTCATTATCCGCGACATGGCGCAGAATGAGCATTTGCGGGAGTCGTCGCGGCTGGCCGATCTCGTGCAGTCGGGCTTGCGCAGGGTGCACCCCGGTCCGAATCGCGGCGTGAAACAGGCGGGCTTCGTGGTGCTCGTGAAGGCGTTCATGCCGGCCGTGTTGGTCGAGGTCGGATTTGGCAGCAACCGCCGCGAATCGGCGTATATGACCAATGCCGACAGTCAGCGTGAACTCGCCGAATCACTGGCTACCGCCGTTGACGCGTTTCTCGCCCAATACGAACGGAAAGTCGGCGGTGGCACCTGATGCACGGGGCACGGCCATTGGTGACGCTCGCGCTGTTGCTGCTGTCGGGATGCGTTTACTACAATGGCGTCTACAACGCGAAGGAAGCGGCGCGCCATGGCGATGCGCGTTTGCGTCGTGATGCCGAGACCGACGCCGTGCAGTTCTTTCAGCGGTCTGCAGAAAAGGCGGAGTCGGTATTGGTGCGGCACCCCACGTCCGCATGGCGTACGCGGGCCCTGTATCTGGCGGGTCGGGGTGCGGCACTGGCCGGCCAGTGCGATGTGGCGCTGCCGCGCTTGACGGAGTTTCTGTCGCACCCGGCAAGTACGCCCGACGATCGCGACCGGGCGCGGGTCGCGCTGGCGTCGTGTGAGTTGCGCACGGCCAGTATACCGGCGGCCCGACGGCGTCTCGATTCGCTGGTAAACGTCCGCGATCCGGAAACCGCGCGACAGGCGCGACTCTGGGCCGCACGCGCCGCGCTGGCCGCTGGCGATCGCGACGCGGTCGCGCACTACCTCGGCAGCGCCGAAGACGGCGCGATGCCGTGGGAATTGCTGCTGTCGTCGTTGGCCGCCCGGGAATACGTGCGCGTGGAATCGCTGCTCGTCCAGCGCGCTGCGCGCGCCGACTATCGCGATGATGCGGCGCGGGCCTTGCGCGAATTATTCGCGGCCGGTCACTGGGACGCTGTGGAATCCGTGGTGCGCGGCTATGACGCGTCGCGTATTCGCGATGCCAGTCGGGCGTCCATGCATTTCGCGGTCGGTGACCTTAACATGCGGGCCGGGCGTGACTCTATCGCGCGACAGCATCTGTTTGTGGCGCGCACACTGGCTGGCCGGGATACACTCCTCGAACGCGAGTCCGCCGCGCGGATTGCCTATCTGTCGATGATACGGGCGTCGACCCTGCGCGAGATTGACACCATCGTCGCGCGGCAGGACAGCGCGGTGCGGCGCACACCGTTTGCGCGTCGGATCAACGAACAGTTGCTGTTGGTGAAGCTGCTCGCGCAGCAGACCGAACCCACCGGAGCGGCGTGGTTCCTGGCCGCCGAAGTGGCGCGCGACTCGCTCCGCGCGCGTGACTTGGCACGCGTGTTGTTTCTCCGGGTGGTCCGAGACGTGCCGGGCACACCGTTGGCGCCACAGGCACTCTACGCGGCGGGTCTGCTGGCGCCCGACAGCGCCAGAGCGTGGCAGGCGCGCATCCAACGGGATTTTGCCGCATCGTCGGTTGCCGCGTGGTTGGGCGGTGACGATCCTGCCGGTCGACCGGATTTTCTCGTGACGCCGGAGTTGTTGCAGGTGCGCTGGACTGAAACGCTGCGTACCTGGTCGGACAGCGTCCGCAAATTGCGTGCGCCACCCCGATCGAGTGTGCCACCCGCCGCGAGGCCGTAGCGGCAATGCCTGCGTCTGCCACCAACTCCATGGCGATCAGCGCCGCGGGTCTTGTCTTTCGCAACCCGATTGTGTTGGCGGCAGGCACCGCCGGATTCGGACGCGAAGTGGATGACGTGATGGATCTGACCGCGCTGGGGGGCATCGCGACGAAAGCGGTGAGCGTGTTCCCACGGCACGGGGCTCCGCCGCTGCGCGTGAGTGAATTCGCCGGCGGCATGATCAACGCCATCGGACTCGCGAACCCGGGGCTCGACGCCGTGCGGCGTGACGCGATGCCGTGGTTGGCGGCGCGTGATCAGGGTTTGCGCGTGCTGATCAATGTGGTTGGCAACAGCATCGACGAATTCGTGTCGGTGGTAGAGGGAATGGACACCGATGTTGGCGTGGATGCGTTCGAGCTGAATGTCAGTTGCCCGAACGTGAGGTCCGGCGGTCTCGAGTTCGGTGCCGACCCCGAGGCGTTGGCGGCGCTGGTGCGCGCTGCGCGCGCATGCACGCGACGACCAATCTTTGTAAAGCTCTCCCCGGTGCTTGGCGCAGCGATCGTGGAGGCCGCGCGTGTGGCAGTGGACGCCGGCGCCGACGGTCTAACGCTGGTAAATACCATGCCGGGACTGGTGGTAGACATCGAAGCCCGTCGACCAAGAATCGGGTTTGGCACCGGTGGGGTCAGCGGCCCGGCGCTGCTTCCGTTCGGTGTGCTCGCCACGTGGCGTGTGTCTCGTGCGCTACCCAACGTACCCATCATCGGGTTGGGCGGTGTGTCATGCGCGGCCGACGCCGTGCAGTATCTCCTGGCCGGGGCCTGCCTGGTTGGCGTCGGTACGGCGGCGCTGCGCGATCCGCGCGCGCCACAGCGCATCGCGCGCGGCATTACCCGCTGGGCGTTCGATCACGGTGTGACCGATTGGCACTCACTCATCGGAACGCTTGAATGGCCGAATTGAGCGTGCCCCGTCGCGAGACCCCCGATCATGGCGTTAGACGGGGTGACGACGGCGGCCGACCCGCCGGCCGCCCTGCAGGCCGTCCATGAGTTGCTGAGCGGGCCTGGCTGCGTGATCGAATTCTTCGGGATTCGGGGGTTGTCGGAGAGTCCTACGTTAGCTAAGATGAAGGGCTTACCGGTTTTCCGGTGACATTTTCGAGGCCGATCCGCCGGCCACATTCGCTGTCACGCGTGCGCGGAATCGTTCGTCGACCAGACGCCGATGCTTCACGCGTGATGAACACATGGGGAGTCCGGCCGACCGGCGTGTGCGCCATGCACGCGTGGGTGCGGGAGACTCCGTCGACGCCGACGCGTCGAGGTGGCCCGTGAAAGTTCGTAGCAGCGTCAAGCCGATTTGTGAGCATTGCAAGGTCGTCAAGCGACAGGGCGTGACTCGCATTATCTGCAAGCGCAACCCGAAGCACAAGCAGCGTCAGGGCTAAGGGGAACGCACAGACTATGGCACGTATCGCAGGCGTCGATCTCCCTCGGGAAAAGAAGGTTGAGATCGGCCTTACCTACATTTTCGGCATCGGGCGCAAGATGGCGCAGCGCATTCTCGCCGCCACGGGCGTCAGCCCGGCGCAGCGGATTCGCGACCTGTCCGACTCCGACGTCAACAAGCTCCGTCAGGAACTCGAGCGCAATCATCGGGTCGAAGGTGCGTTGCGCACGGAAGTCGCGATGAACATCAAGCGGCTGATGGACATCGGCTCATATCGTGGCACGCGCCATCGCCGGGGCCTCCCGGTGCGCGGGCAGCGAACGCACACCAACGCGCGCACCGGGAGGCCCCGGCGATGGCGCGTGCCACGATATGAGCCGATGTCCATCAGCCGCTTGATGTTCATCGCGACTTCCGTGCGCAACGCACCTTCGACCCGATGATTGCGCTC
>JANOKE010000662.1:0-6137 GCA_031419135.1 Gemmatimonadaceae bacterium | reverse complement strand
CCGGAACGCGAAGCGAATCCAGTCGCTTCGCCAGGGCGCTCGCGCTGTCGGCACGCTCGGCGGCGGGAATCACCGGCGCCGTTACTGCTCGGACGAGCTCACGAATCGGTCGCTGTGCGGCATCGGATTCCTGCAGCACGTATCGATCAGACGGCGAACTGAAAATCGTGCCCACACTTGAGACCGCGAATACCGGAATGGGATGAAACGGCACCACATTGATGCCTTTGATAATGCGGCCACTGCCCTTGCTGATCATGACCGATGCCCAGTTGCTGCGGGCAGTGGGCTGCATTGGCACGACTACAGAATCCAGCGAGCGACCGTCAAGGGCGTAGCGTTGATAGGCATTGTGCGTCAGACCATCAACCTGACTTCCCCATTCCAGCGGAAAATGCAGTCGACCGGACTTGTCGATGACGGTTGCGAGTTTCGACAACCACGGCGCCATCGCCGGTCCGGCAAACGCGCGATCGAAGCGCGACAACACGCCGGTTTTTGGATCGGCTACGAAGCGCGACACCTCGCTCATGTTGCGAACGTACAGCGCGCCGTCGGCGCCAACCACGGGGCCTGTGGGTGATTCAAATTCGCCCGGCCCCTTCCCTTTGCGACCGATGGTGGCGAGTGATTTCCCATCGGGCGCGAAGACTGCCACCCTCGCTTCGCCGGCATCCGACACATACACACGACCCGCTGCGTCAATGGCCAGTCCGCTCACGCTGCCGAAGAAAAACGGGGTGCGCGAATCCTCCGCGATCGCGGCCGCGATGGTTGCGCGCACTGTGTCGGAGCGCACCGACGCCTGCGCACCTGCGTGTGACACGGGGAGGACCAACCCACACAACAGGACAGTGGCGCGCACGATGCACGGATAGTCTGGGGGTGAAATAGACATTGCTCCGACGTGTCCCACTCGCGATACCATGCAGTCGTGATACCAGCGCGAAAAGAGCTCACCCCTGCCAACCGACAACCGCCAACCCATTGCCTGAAGCTGCTCGCCGGGCGATCTGATCGGCGCGCGATGATCTCAGCCGAGCAACCGCGAACAGACTGGGCCGTCCTGCTGCTATCAGTTGTCGGGCGAGATCTCACTGCGTCCAACGCATCACCCGGCCAGCAGTGTCAGGCAATGGGTTGGCAGTTCCCGGTTTTCGGGGTGTGACGAACGCCACGCATCCACCAGCACGTGCGCCAGCCATCCACCACACAGTCGCGGAAAGTCGCGTCCATTCGTCATGCGGCGGTGGTGTCGTTTTGCATGACGCCGAAAATATTGCCATCGGGATCCTTGCCGTACCCAAGCCACCCGACCCCCGGCACGGCCATGCGTGGTAACGCGATGCTGCCGCCGAGTTCGGTGATGTGCGTGAGCGCTTGCGCCGAATCGTCTACGTTGATGGTGCATACAAACGCATTGACGGCCTGGCCACTGTCGGCTGGTCCGCCCCGTCGGGCCATCAGTCCACCGTCGATACCCGGAGGTGCCGATGCGGGGTCGGCATGGGGCGCGGTGCGAATCAGCCAATACCCACCGGGAGGCCCCCAGGCGTCGAACTGCCAGCCAAACAGCTTTGTGTAAAACTCGATCACGCGCGCAGGATCGGTGGCGTGGATCTCGAAATGGATTGGTCTCGACATGGTCAGGCGAGGTTGGAGTGTGATAGGGACAAGGAAAGCATAGCGCGAGAACACTGCCCTTGCGTCCGGATACTCCCAGATGTATGTAACAGTATGGTTACAGATGATCCTATGGTTTTCCATGCCATCGCCGATCCAACCCGTCGAGCGATCCTCGACGCCATCCGACACACGGAACGCTCGGCCGGCCAGATCGCGCAGCTCTTTCCCGTGAGTCGTCCCGCAGTCTCGCGCCACCTCCGGGTGTTACGCGCTGCCGGTCTGGTTCTCGAGCGACGCGAGGCGCAGTCACGCTTCTACTCACTCGACCCCGCGCCACTGCGCGATGTGGATCGATGGCTCGATCAGTATCGGGTGTTCTGGACCGCTCGCCTGCACGCGCTCAAGCGCGTGGCCGAATTACACGCCGCCAAACGCCCCTGACCGGAGCCGAGCATGTCGTGGACGCATGAATCTTCCTGGAAACTCGACGCCTCGCCCGTTGACGTGTTCCTGGCGCTCACTGAGGCCTCGCAACTCACACGATGGTTCGCCCTACACGTTGATGTTGGGCACAAGGTTGACGCACCATTCCGTTTCTGGGGCCGACATACGCTCGACACGCCCACGGCATCACAGGCGAGCCAGCGACTCACCGCGTGGACTCTCCATCGCGCGCTCGGGTTCACGTGGGTGATTGGCGGCGTGGACACGACCGTAACGCTATCGATAGCCGACGACGGCGCTGCATGTCGGCTGTCACTGCGACACGCGGTGTCGGCCGCACTCCCGTTCCCGCGAGAACGCGAGCTGCTTGACGATCTGTGGAAATACACATTCGGAAATCTCGCCGCACATCTCGCGGGCGGCAGCGGCGTCTCCCTTCCAGATTTCAGCGACCCGTCACCTGAGGTGCGGCAAACGATACTTATCGATGCGCCACGCGACGCGGTGTTTCATGCACTCATCACACCGGCACTGATCAATCAGTGGTTCGATTCGGGTTCATCGCGTGTAGACGCACGCGTGGGTGGCCACTACGAACTGGGATGGACATATCAGGTGAATGGACGGGATGTCGTCGGTGGCCCCACCCGCATCATCGTGTATGTGGAGAATGAACACCTCACGCTCGACTGGCCAGACTGGCGTGGCGATGCGAGCGTTACGGGTCAGACCATCAGCTTCCAATTGGAAAGCGTGGGCGCGCAAACGCGCCTGACGTTTGTGCACGCGGGGTTCGGACGCACGGCAGACATTGGCGACTATCCGTTCGGCTGGACGTCGATTGTGGGCAATCTGAAAACGGTGGCGGAGGGCGATGGGGGATGAAGACGGGAGACGGGAGACGGGAGACGGGAGACGCGCGCGCCGCGACTTTGCTACGGTGAGCAGGTGAGCATGGCGGCTAGTCCATCTACTTGCGTACGCTGCAGTGCCGTCGTCGCAAGGCGCTTCGCATTCCGGTAGGGCTCGCACGCGCGGTCGGGACGCTCAGCCATGCCATACGCCGACGCGAGGGCGAGATACGCCCACGCACTGTCGGTTGCGGATCCAAGACGCGGAAGCAATTGCGTCAGGCGTGGAACCGACCTGTTGCCCACGGCAACGTCTTCGTCCGCCGGCGACGTAATGAGCGCGGTGCGGATACCGTCCAACTCGACACGCGCCAACGCCGCCTCCGAGACACTGACTCCGCTCGGAATCGGCACCGTCGACGAAGTCGATGGTGCGTCTCCCGTGCCTGTCGCAGACGGAGCGTTGTTTGCCGAGCGGGAGCCGGCTGTCGGTTGTGGCGTGGCTGGCGACTGACCATTAGTCGCGATCGGTGTTGGAGATCGTTTTAACGGCTGCGCGGACGACGGCGTCGGCGCATTCGTTTCCGGCGCCAACGCGGGGGTGACCGTCAGGTCGCTTGACCCTCTGACACCGAACGCGAAATACCCGCCGCCCGCCGCCACCAGCAGGGCAATAGTTGCGATGGCCACCCACGGCGTCCTCTTGGGCGTCGGTTCGCGGATAGCGGCTTTGCTGGCCGATGTGCCCGCGCCCGGGGTTACGGGACTCGATAGCGCCGAGGCGTTGGCGGTGGCCATCGGACCAGCGGGCGCGCCCGTTGGCGTTGACACTGCCGACGGTCGTGCGAGCCCACTCGTGCCCTGGTTGGCGGCCGTCAGTATGGCATTCGAAGACATCGGTGTCCGCGTGCGAAGCACCGAGACACCGGTCCATGCCTCCACCGCGTCCACGATGGCGTCGGCAAATTCCATCGCGGTCGCGGTTCTGCCATCGGGTTCACGCACGAGCGCGTGATCCAGCGCTGCCTGCAGTGCCTCCGGCCAAACAACGTCCGGCGCCACCACGGCGAGCGAACGCGGATCGTGTATCAATCGCGCCGTGAGTTTGCGTTCGGGGGTATTGCCCTCGAACGGCAATTCGCCGGAAAACATTTCGTACGCCACCAGCGCCAGCGCGTACACGTCGCTGCGACCGTCGAGCTGTTCCCCCAACACCTGTTCCGGGCTCATGAACTCGGGCGTACCAACCAGCATGCCCGCCTGCGTGAGCTGCGTTCCCGTATCATTCGTCAGTTTGGCAATACCGAAGTCCACCACCTTGCAACGGTCCACACCCGTGTCGTCAGTAATGACAAGGATATTGTCGGGTTTGAGATCGCGGTGCACGATGCTCAAGCGATGCGCGGCCTCCAGGCCTTCCGCAACCTGATAGACCAGATTGGCCGCTCGTACTGGTGACAGTCGCTGCCCTTCGTTAAGCACTTCGCGCAACGTTTTTCCGGGCACGAACTCCATTGCGATGTACACCAGACCGTCGCTGGTCTCCCCGAAGTCAAACACGCGGGCCACGCGATCGTGCTCGATACGCGCAGCGTTTGCCGCTTCGCGATTGAACCGCGCAACCGCTCCCGCGTCCTGGACCATGTCATGGTGCAGGACCTTGATGGCCGCCTGCTGCGGCAGTCGGACGTGTCGCGCGAGGTACACCTTTCCCATTCCGCCCTCGCCAAGCAGCTTGCTCACGAGATAGCGGTCGGCAATCACGGTACCGATGAGTTCGCCTGCCACGTCGTCGACGCGAAGGGACGTCCCATCCGTTGGACAGAACACCATGGTATCGGGATAACTCGTGCCACAGGAGGTGCAGGTCTTTGGCATTGCGTTGGGATCTGGATCAGGGCGAACAAACGGGTGACGATACCGCTATTGACGTTAGGCCGCGGATGGAACGACCTTGTAGGATCTGCTGGGACTTCCTCTCCAAAAAGGTGCTCGCATGTCCGTCATCCCACCTGTGCTCCGTCGGTCGTATCGCTCGTGGTCACTGCTGCTGGCCGCAGCGACGTTGGCGGTGGCGGCCATGCCGCTTTCCGGACAAGGCACCGCCGACACGCAGCGCCCGACACTTGCGGTGATGTACTTCACCAACGGTGCGTTGATCGACAATGTGTCGTACGCGCCGCTCAGCAAAGGTATGGCGGAGATGCTGATCACCGAACTCGCCCAGAACAATGCGGTGCGCGTCGTGGAACGCGATCGGTTGCAGAGCGTCATCGAAGAGCAGAATCTGCAGAACAGCGATCGAGTGGACAAGGAGACCGCCGTCAAGCTGGGCAAGACGCTCGGTGCTCGCCACATGCTGTTGGGCACATTCGTCATCGACCCGAAACGGAACATGCGCATCGACGTCCGGGCCGTGAACACCGAAACGTCGGCCATCGAGTACACCGAGTCGGTCACCGGCAACGCGGATAATCTGCTGCAGATGGTGATTCAGTTGGGAACCAAGTTGAACGCGGGCCTCAAGCTGCCAGCGCTCAAGACCGCCAGCGCCACAACGCCCGCCGCCAAGAGCCCGAATCAATTCAAGGCGCTCATGGCCATGAGCCAGGCGCTCGAGGCCGAAGACAAGAAGAACAAAACGCAAGCCGTCTCGTTCTACAAGCAAGCAATCGCGCTCAATCCGGACTTCGATCGCGCCAAGGTCCGTCTGGCGTCGATCGAGAAGTAAAAGCACAATACGGCGCGGTGCGTTACGGCGCGGTGAATATTCCGGAAATCACCCGCAGGAATCCAATGCCGCGATAGGTACACACCGGCACGGCGGTGCTTCCACTGCTCTCCACGCACGGTCCAACAAACCCGTCAAAGCGCCCACCCGTCTCGGGCGTCGCCCGGAACACGCCAGACGAGCGGAATGGCAAGGAATACCGACACGACACCGGCGTGCCAGGAACTGTCACGACGCACGGTGCCTGAGTTGGCGCGTCGCTTGGCTGAAACGTCACCGTACCAACTCCACTGCCGCTCATTCGCACGTCGACATCCACCGCCGGCGTGAACCCAACGAACACGTTGAGCGGCACGTCCATCACCAGCACGCACTCGTACGTTGACCGTCCATTACAGCCTGCGCCCCAGAACGACAGGGCATTCCCAGCATCCCCAATCGCCCGCAGACTGACCACGGTGCCGGCGGGAACCGTGATCGCACAG
>JANOKE010000661.1:0-4082 GCA_031419135.1 Gemmatimonadaceae bacterium | reverse complement strand
CGGCGCGCCTCAATCATCCGCATGTTTTGCCGCTGCTCGACTCGGGCGTGGCCGACGATGGCGACATCCTCTACTATGTCATGCCGGTCGTCACCGGCGAGTCGCTGCGTGACCTGCTTCGTCGCGACGGCACGCTGCCGATTGAGACCGCGCTGCGCCTCGCTGCCGAAGTGACGGATGCGCTCGTGCACGCGCACGGACATGACGTCGTGCACCGCGATGTGAAGCCCGACAACGTGATGCTCTCCGGTGGGCACGCGATTGTCGTGGACTTCGGCATTGCCAAAGCGGTTGGTCACGCTCGCACCGACACCACGCTCACCAGCGAAGGCATGTCGCTGGGCACGCCCGCCTACATGGCCCCGGAGCAGGCGACAGGTGATGGCACCATCGATCACCGCGCTGATATCTATGCCGTGGGGGCCCTGCTCTTTGAGATGCTGGCCGGCGCGCCGCCATTTGTCGGTACATGGCAGCAGATCGTGATGGAGAAAGTGGCGAAGGACGCGCCGTCACTCGCGCCCCGAAGTCCGAGCGCCTCGCCGGAGCTGGTGCGACTGGTGGCGCGGTGTCTCGCACGCGATCCCGCCGCGCGTCCACAAACGGCCGAACAGCTGCTTCGTGACCTGCGTGCGTTGTCGACGCCGCTGCCAACGCCAACACGCAGTCGTGCCACGATGGCTGTTGGTGCCGTCGCACTGATTGCAATCGCCGTGACCACTGGCCTGTACCTGCGCGGCCGTCGCGCCAACTGGGTACGCGCGACCGCGATCCCGACCATCGAACGCCTGGCGGAGGCCGACCAGCTCGACTCGGCCTTCGCCATCGCCGAGGAGGCGGCGGCGCGCGCGCCGGCAGATTCGACGCTTGATGCGCTGTGGGGGCGAATCTCGCAGATGCAGACGTTTCTGAGCGAGCCCGTCGGCGCCCAGGTGACGCGGGCATCGTTGGCCGACACCTTGCGTTGGATTCCGGTCGGCACGACGCCAACATCACGCGTGCGAATTCCGAGAAACGCGTGGTTCTATCGCTACACGATGCCGGGTTATCGAACGGTGACCGTCATGGGCGCGCGGCTCGGCGGCAGTTACGTGCCGATTCCCAGTCCAATTGCGCTTCGACGTCTCACCGATCCCGACACGGACATGGTTTTGTTGCGAGGTGCGCGACTGGTGGGAACGCTCTATGGTCTGTCGGTGAGCGATACGTTCGACCTTGCTGATTTCCTGGTGGACAGGCGGGAGGTCACGAATCACCAGTACAAGGCCTTTGTGGATGCGGGCGGCTACACGAATCGTGCGTGGTGGGACTCGTCCATAGTGCGTGACGGCCGCTCGCTCGCATGGGAGACGGCGATGGCGCTGTTCGTGGATCGCACTGGACGCCCCGGTCCCGCATCGTGGGAGGGGGGCGCGCCATCGCGCGAGACCGACGACCTGCCCGTGGGCGGTGTGAGCTGGTACGAGGCGCGCGCCTTCGCGCGATTTGTCCAGAAAGACTTACCGACCGTGTACGAGTGGAATGCGGCGGCGATTCCTGAAGCGGCGAGGTGGGTGGTTCCGAACGGACGTTACGAGGCCGCGAGCCCAGTGCGTGGCGGCAATCCGCATGGAGTGAGTCCGCGCGGTGTGTATGACATGGCGGGCAACGTGCGCGAGTGGACCGTGAATGCGCGCGAACCGGGAAGTCGCTATATCCTGGGTGGCGGGTTCAGCGATCCACAGTACTTGTTCTCGGAGATCTACACGCAACCCGAGCTTGATCGCTCTCCGATCAACGGCATTCGTCTGGTCCGTCGCAGCAGTGCGTCGAAGGATTTCGCGCGCGCGAGCGCGCCGATTCCCGGACTTACTCGAGACTTCGAGACGGTACGCCCGGTGGATGATGCCACCTATCGCGGCTTCCTCGCGCTGTATGAGTATGATCACACCCCGCTGAATGTCAGGGTCGTTGCCCGCGACTCAAGCGCCGCCGATTGGATTCGGGAAGACATCGAGTTCGATTTGCCTGGCGGTGGCGCCCGCATGGTGGCGGCGCTGTTTCTGCCCAAACGCGTGCAAGCGCCGTTCCAAACGCTCGTCCTGTGGCCGGCCTCGGATGCGCTGCAGCTGCGGGATCCGCGCAAGCTTTCCATGTCGTTCGTGGACTACTTCGTGCGCAGCGGACGCGCACTGCTCTATCCGATCTACGAACACACATACGGTCGGGGCACAACGATTGGCGCGGACCTGCCCAATGGTACCATCGCGCACCGCGATCAGGTGCTTCGTTGGGCGCGTGAGATGCGACGGTCGATCGACTATGTGGTGACGCGGCCAGACATTGACACGTCGCGGCTGGCGTTCGCCGGCACGAGTTGGGGCGGCCGATTGTCAGGAATCATGCTGGCTATCGAACCGCGCTTTAAGGTGGCGGTGCTGAACGTTCCGGGCTTGTCGATGGCACCGCTGCGCCCGGAGGAAGACCCGGTGAATTTCCTGCCGCGGGTGCGCATGCCAGTGCTGATGCTGAGTGGCAAGTACGACAGCGTGTTTCCCTACGAAGTGTCGCAGAAGCCGTTTTTTCAGTTGCTTGGCACACCCGACGGTCTGAAGCGGCGCATCGTGTTTGACGGCGGACACTTTCTCCCGCGACCGATGATGGTGCAGGAATCACTCAACTGGCTGGATCAGCATCTCGGCCCGGTGCGACGGTGATGCGCGACCCCACGCCAGCGCTGACTTCCGGATATCACCCCCCCTCAACCGACCAATCACGATGCGCATTCTGATCCCGACGATCGCCCTGTCAACCCTGCTCGTGTCGTCGCTCTCGGCACAGACTGGCGCCCGCCGCGCGGCTCCCAGTACCCGCAGCATCGCGGAGGTGTCGCTCACGCTGGTGGACACCGCCGCCCAGCGCGTGGCCGGCAAGCCCGCGCTCATTCGCATGGACTACGGCCAACCGCATCTGCGCGGACGCCGCATCAACACAGACAGTCTTGTGCCATTCGACACCGTGTGGCGTCTTGGCGCCAATGGTGCCACGCTGTTCTCCACCGATGTGGATCTCACGATGGGTGGCAAGGATGTGCCCAAGGGACGTTACGTCGCTCAGGCGCTGCCCACGCGCACGGGCTGGACGCTGATCCTGCAGGCGGAGACCACGGGAGCGGCAACGGTGAACGTCGCATCCTACGATGCGAAGAAAGATGTGGCCCGCATCAGTCTCGTTATGCGCACCATCACGTCGCCCGTCGAAAGTTTATCCGTCTGGCTCATCCCGTCCACCGCACCCGGCGTGCAGCGCGGCGAATTGCGCATGGCGTGGGATACCGTGATGCTGACCACCGAGTGGGTTGTGCGGTAGCGAACCTCCACCCCGTTTACCGATGACTCGACCGTACCTGCGCGTCCGCCACTCAGTCGCGCTGTTGCTCTGCGCCGCAACGGTTGTCGGCGCGCAGGCGTCTCCCGATCAGGTGCGACGCGCCGACTCGCTGTTTGCCGAGTTCACAGTCGGAGACTCCCCGGGACTCGCGGTATCCGTGGTGCGCGACGGGAAGGTCCTGTTTGCCAGGGGATACGGGCTCGCGAACATCGAGCATCGCGTTCCGAACACGGCGTCCACCGTGTTCGATGTGGCATCGGTCTCCAAGCAGTTCGCGGGACTGGCCGTGGCAATGCTGGTGCAACAGGGCAAGGTCGCGCTCTCGGATGACATTCGGAAATACATCCCCGAGCTGCAGGTGATGCCGAAGTCAATCACGGTCGATCATCTCCTGCATCATACCAGCGGCATGCGCGACTGGCCCGGAACGCTCAACCTCGCCGGCTGGCGCTACGATGACGTAATTTCGTTCGACCAGATCCTCACAATGGCGTTTCACCAGAAGACACTCAACTTCGTGCCGGGCGCCGAGTATACGTATTCGAATACCGGCTACAATCTGCTGGCCGAGATGGTGAAACGCGCCACGGGCACATCGTTTCGGTCATGGACCGCCGACAATCTCTTCCGCCCGCTGGGGATGACCAGCTCGGTGTTTCGCGACGACCACACCCTCATCGTGCCGCGGCGCGCCATGGGTTACAGTCGCGGCG
>JANOKE010000660.1:0-1705 GCA_031419135.1 Gemmatimonadaceae bacterium | reverse complement strand
AGCCACCCAATGCGATTGCGCGCCGCCTCCACCAGCAACGCCCAGGTGGCGCTTACCTGATAGGACACGATGTCACCAATACCCCACTTTCCACCGGGCCAAATAGCCGGGTAGTTCCATGTGGATTCGCGCGCATCGTAGCCGCGAGCCGTTCCCAACTGCGCAAACGGCACGTCTACTGGCGATGCGAGTCGTGCACTGGCCGTTTCAGTGAGAATGCGCGCACCGCGATGATTCAACGAGTACTGACGCGCCGGCGACCATTGGTCATACGAGGCGTTCGTCGCTACGCCGGTTTTTCCTTCCGCAATCATGCGCCAAAACATAGCCATGCCCAGCGCATTCGTACTGGCCGTGAGCACCGGATCGATATTGGGTTCCAATGGATCCATGTATGGCGGAACGAAAATGCGACCGCCATTCCCGCCCTGCTGATGCACGTCGTTCACGATTTGCGGGTCCCACGGCGTATACAGTGAGTCCACCGTGTAGCGCGTTTCCTTTTGCGTAAACGCATACCAGTCGCGGTTGTTGTCGTGACCGGTATAGTAGTGATAAAGCGCCGGAGGGTTCGTCCCCTCGTACGGTGTGCCGATGCTGCTTCGGTACCAGTCGCCCACAATGTCCACGCCATCGGGATTCTGACTGGGCACCAACATGATGATGGTGTTGGCGAGCACCTCACGGGATTCGGGTGTGTCAGCGCGCGCCAGTCGATCGGCCACCACGAGTGGAGTGAGAAATCCGCCCACTTCGGTGGAATGAATACTGGAGGTAATCAGAATAACGTTTTTGCCTTGTGCGATGAGCGACGCGCGCGTGGCCGCCGTACGCTGTCGGGGGTCCATCAGTTGCCGCTGGATGCGCTGATACTTTGGAAGACTGGCCAGCGTTGCCGGATCGCTGATGAACGCGACGATGAAAGGGCGCCCGAGTGTGGTCTTGCCCAGCGTGCGCACGGAAACGCGCGGACTGGCCTTGTCGAGCGCGGCAAAGTAATCGGTCACCTGTTTCCACGACGGCAGCTTGCGATCGGTGCCGGGTTCCCAGCCAAGTATGCTGGCTGGCGATGGGACAGCACTGGCGGTGCGTTTCTGCGCCTGCGCAGGCGTGTTGGCGACCGTAGCGGTGAGCAGCAGCGCTACAATCGCGCGGCGGAATGGCGAGACGGGCATACGGCGTCCTTCGCTCGGAAAGGCGTGGTAGTGGAGGGAACACTCCATAATGCGACTGGTAACGCGTCGCGGCCAGCCTCATTGCGGAGCTGGCACCCAACGATTCCTACCGGTATTGTCTCAAGATCCGCTACAATACACACGACAGTCGGCTGAACCTGGCCATCGCGGTCAATCCACGGCGACCCAACATGAGGGAGCAGTGATGCATGCGCTTCGAGTTCTTGGCTCGACCATCGTTCTGACAGGCCTTATGGCCTGTAGCGACGCTGCCCGAGTCGAAGTCGCTACCGAGCCCACCGCACCCGCAGCACCTGCCGCCGCCGTCACCGTCATTGTCAATGAAGACGCCCAAAGTGCCATGGTTGGGCGCGCGTTCTCATACACACTGGCCGAAAGCAGGCTCCGTTTCAGCGATCCCACGGGTGCCGGCCTTACCTACAGCATCGCGCTCACTCCCGCTGGAACCGGTCTCTCGGTCTCGGGCACGGCGATCACCGGCGTGCCATCGGTGGCCACCGTGATCATGG
>JANOKE010000659.1:0-10249 GCA_031419135.1 Gemmatimonadaceae bacterium | reverse complement strand
CATCAGGGCGCGACAAGGACCTGCGTGATTTGCGGGCGCTTGCCCGTATGGACCGACCGCGGCGTTGAACCTCTATCCGGTGTGCACGTGAACAGTCCGTCCGCGCGAGCCGTGGCTCGCGTTACCGCCGCCGCAGTCACTGTCGTGCTCTCGCTCGGATGCGCGTCGGGCGGTGCGACAACGGCCATGGCACCCGCGACGCCCACGTCGTCGTTACGCGGCACGGTGGCCAACCCCGCCGCCGACGCCCGCTGGGCCGACTCGGTGCTGGCGACGCTCACGTTGCGCCAGAAGGCGGCGCAAATGGTGTGGGTGTGGACTCTGGGCGACTACACCGCCATTGACGCGCCCGCATACACCAACATCGAGCGACTGGTTCGCGAGCAGGAACTGGGCGGGATCATCGTATCGGTTGGTGGGCCGTTGGACATCGCCTCCAAAACGAATGCGTTGCAGCGAGCTGCGAAACTGCCGTTGCTGATTGGCGCCGATCTGGAAACTGGCGCAGCCTTTCGCGCCCGAGGCGGATGGTTTTTGCCGAATGCCATCGAGTTGGGTGGCGCGACGTCGTTTCCGTATCAAATGGGGATTGGTGCTACGCGCGACACGATGCTGGCGTACGAGATGGGGCGGGTGACGGCCATCGAGGGCCGCGCGATGGGGATTCACATGGCGTTTGCGCCGGTGCTGGATGTCAACAACAATCCGAAAAATCCGGTCATCAGCTCACGCTCGTTCGGTGAAGACGCCGCGCTGGTGGGCAGCATGGGAGCGGCACTCGTGCGCGGCATCCAGGCCAATGGCATGCTGGCCACGGGCAAACACTTTCCGGGACATGGCGATACCGAACAGAACTCCCACCTTGAGCTGGCGCGGGTGACGGGTTCGCGCGCGCGGTTGGACAGTGTCGAGTTGCGACCGTTCCGCGATGCGATCGCGGCGGGTGTACGCGGCATGATGACGTTTCACGGCGACCTGCCGGCATTGGACACGAGCAAAACTGCGGCGACGTTGAGCACGAAAGTCATGACCGACGTGCTGCGTCGCGACCTGGGGTTCACTGGCATTCTGGTCACCGACGCGCTGGACATGAATGGCGTGCTGGGCAACATGAGCATGGCGGAAGCGACACAGCGAGCGGTGGTGGCCGGAAACGATGTGTTGCTGATGCCCACTGACGCGCGAGTGGCCATTCAGGCAGTCGTGGACGGGGTGTCTTCAGGTCGATTTTCCGAGGCACGCGTGAACGAATCTGTGAAGAAGCTGTTGATGGCCAAACACGAGTTCGGGCTGCATCGCAATCGCCTGGTGGATATCGAAGGCGTGCGCACCAGTGTGGGCGTTGGCGCAAACGTGGCACCGGCTCGTGTGGCCGCCGAGAAGGCAATCACACTGGTGCATGACGCACTCAATCTCGTGCCGCTCAAGATGCCGGCGCAGAGCAAGGTGGTGAGCATTACGGTTACGCCGAGGGTGGACTTGAGCGCAGGACGCGTGTTTGACGCGAACCTCAAAGGCGCGTATCCACAGTTGCTGTCGCTGACGCTGAGTCCGGAAACGGTGTACGACAACACCGCCGGTGCAGCGGCGGGCGGCACCGGGACGTATCAGGCGAATCCAGAACCGGCCCTGCTGCCTGCCGCGGTGGAGAATGCGATCAATATCGCGCGTGGCGCCGACCTGGTGATTCTGTCGAGCTATATCGGCGCGAGCACTAACACGGCGAGCATGGCGCCAACGCGAGGCGTGCCGGAGCTCATCAACGGACTGCGCCAGGCGGGGACGAAAGTGGTGTTGGTGTCGTTCCTCAATCCGTATCTGGCGCTGGGCCTGCCAACTACCGACGCCCATCTGATCGCCTGGAGTCCGTGGACGTTGTCGCAGCATGCGGCAGCGCGGGCGATGCTGGGAAGGGCACCCATTACGGGTCAACTCCCGATCACATTGCCGGGGATCGCGGCGTTTGGTGCGGGAATTCGGAGGTAGCGACGACAGCGGGCCGTACGCACTGATTCAGAACGTGAACGTCGTTCCCGCAAATCCCCATCGCTCGCGGCGCGCTCCAGCCGGTGTGTTGCGAAGAAACGGTCCTGGCACCACGACCGCACCGCCGGCAATCACCCGCCAGTGCCGCGAGACCTTCCACGTTCCCGTGATGTCGAGCTCATCGAACGCGTGACGATCGGTCGAGCCGTTGGCAGCGCGAAAAACCGCGTTCTGCTTTGTGTACAGGCCGTCGTCGGTACGCAGTCGATCGACATAGTACCACGCGCCCCGTAGCGCGAGCATCTTGTACGGATCCCACGTGCCGATGAGATGCAACTCGCGCGCGTTGGTGCGCCCGATCAGGTCGGCGTACCCGCCATGCGCGTGCGCGGCAGGGTACAGCACGGCGAATGCTTCCTGCCGAGTGGATGTTGACGCCCGTTCGCCACTGGCGGTCTCGAGACCGAGTGCGAGTGTCGGCGCACCGCGCGGGCGGCGCCAGGTTATTTGTGATTCGGCCACCCAGAACCAGCCATCGAGAGTGCGCGGGCCTGCGTGTCCCTTCTGCACGGCGCCTTCAACTTCCAGCGACCATACACGTGGCGATGGCGCGTCGCCGCTCCACTGCCAGAAGGTGCGTCCGCCACTGGTGAGTCGTCGGGTTGGGGTGGCGGACGTGCGAATGACCTGCTCGTACCAGTAGACCTGCCATGCACTGGGCAGACCCCTCGCCAGCGGAGCGGCCCCTGGTGCCGAGCCGAACGACAGGGTGCGAAAACGCGCCGAACTGTCGGGGCGATTGACGCCCGTCTGTCGCACAATCATCGGATGCGCGTCGAGCACTTCGACGGCAAATGCACCGCGCACGAGTTGCGCGCGTGTGCCTTGTGATCCGCGTCGCGTGTTCGCCCAGTCCGGTACGCCGAACAACCGCTCACGATTCACCGCGATTTCCTGTCGACCGTACCGCACCCAGGAGGCGCCAAACGCCACGTCGGCAAACAGGTTCTGCACGTCAAGCCGATCGGCGTCGGCTGGCCTCGCGCCACCTGGAAGATTGCGCCCGTAGCTTTGCGCATCGCGTCCTTCGGCAAACACCCGCCCGTGCAGTCGCTGTCGACTGCCGAACTGCAGATCGGCGCTCAGGAGCAGTCGCGACTGCCCGTTGTCGTCATCCTGACTGCTGAAGTTGAAGCCGCGAAACCACTCCTCGCGCCAGCGGGCCTGTCCACCGAGTGTCAGCGTAATGGCGGGGCGCGACCCCAGCGGAATGGCCTTGATCAGGTCATCCCAATGGGCGCTCCGAGCCGACGCGGTCCAGACCTCGTCGAATCGCAGATTCTTGAATTCGGGACGAGCCGACGATTTCGATGCCGTCGGTTGGGTGAGGTTCATGTCTGGCGGTCGCCACGGGAGTGGCTCCATGGTTGATGAACTGGGCTGTGCCAGGGCTGGCCTGGCAACCAACAACAGCCCGAAACTGAGCCTCGCGATAAGTCGCGTGCTCACCGATTGCAAGAACCGGAAATGTGGACGTGTCGGGATAAAGGCTCGAAATCCCTCGCCAGAGGTACTCATAGCAGGTCAAATTACGGTGTGACCCTGTGGCCGTTAGCATACCGGCCGAGTTTCCCCCCTCCATCGATTCCGTAACCCTATGACAGTTGCGCTGCTGACGATCATTGCACTTGTCGCTGGAGTGACTCTGATCGTCGCGGGTGGCGTACTGTGGTTCATGAACCGGACTCGGCACTATGAGCATGACGAGACGGGGGCGTTGCCGCTTTTCGGTGGCTTGAGCGAGGTAGAGGCGGTTCCAGCGGATGCCGCTGGGGTAATGGCCGGTGGAGCCGTCCGATTGCATCCTCGGCCTCCGTCGCCAGTTCACCCGATGCGCGCAGTTGAATACGCACCGCCCGCGGAACGCAGCGGGAATGCGGTTGCCAGACCGTCGCCAAAAGCGAGCCCAACCATACAATCCGAACTTTCGAGCAAAGCGAACCCAACTATAAAATCCGACCACTCCATTCAAGCGAACCCGACCGCCAGTTCGTTCGCGACCACCAAGCCAAAGGGTTCGCCAACCATCGAATCGGGACGCACTTCAGTCACCTCGCTCACCGCCCCAACTGAGCCAGCTCCCACGCCAGTCTTCGGCCACGGCGTCCCAGGCACGATGGTTGAGGGGCAGTTGGTTCGATTCAGTGTGCCGCAAGAGGGAACACTTCAGTTCCTGCCGGGTCGATTGGAGATCGGAGCAGGGATGGACAGTGGGCGCGAAATTCGTTTCGTGCGCGTGCCGGGGCCCAAAGGCACTGAAGTAACATTCGGCCGGAGTGAAGGGGAGCTGTACCGGCACATCCAATTGCGCGATCAGACGGTCAGCCGCTCGCACGCCCGAATGCGTTTGAGCGAGGGTCACTGGTACCTGCGCAATCTGTCGAAGACCAATCCCATTGTGCACAATGGGCGCGTGCTCCCGGGTGGCAACGAATACCTGTTGACCGACGGTGACCGAATCGAGATGGGTGAGGTACTTTTCACCTTTAGAAGTCGCTGAACACACCTTCCCGGCCATTGTGGCCCGGAGATGACAGGGCGAGATGACCGACGAGTTGGACGAGAGTGAGGTCAGCGACCTCGAGGACGAGTACACGCTGCTGGGCGAGCTGGGTCGGGGCGGCAGCGCCGTGGTGTACCGTGCCCGCGATCGCGCGCTGTTTCGCGATGTGGCGATCAAGCTGGTGCGCCCCAAGTTCGCATCGGGCGCTGAGGAAGCGATTGTGCGGCTGGAGCGCGAAGCGCGCACAGTCGCCCGCCTCCAGCACCCGAACATCGTGACCGTGCATGCGGTCAAGCGACTGCGCGATGGCGGTTTGGCCTTGGTCATGCAACTGGTGCCGGGACGCACGCTCAAACAGTCGGTGCTCGAAGAGGGACCGTTCGATCCGGTGCGCGCCGAACGCGTCATCAAGGACGTCGCGGAGGCATTGGCGTTCGCGCATTCCAAGGGCGTGGTGCATCGTGACGTAAAGCCTGAAAACATTTTCATCGAGATGGGTACCGGTCGCGCGTTGTTGAGCGACTTCGGCATTGCGCACTCGTCGGAGTTTGATTCGCGGTTAACGATGGAAGGTGCGGCGATCGGTACGCCCGCGTACATGGCTCCAGAACAAATTGATGGCGGGCCGGCCAATGCGCGTTCCGACATTTACAGTCTCGGATTGGTGGCGTGGGAAGTCCTCACGGGTCATCGCCCGTGGGAAGGGGAGGCGCTGTACAACGTCATCTTCAAGCAAAAGACCGAACAGTTGGCGGCCATCGATTCGCTTCGGCCGGGAGAAGTTCCGCCTCGACTGCAATACATCGTCGAGCGCATGTTGCAGAAGAAGCCGGCAGCGCGCTGGGCGGGGGCCGATGGTTTGCTGACGGCACTCGAACATTGGGTCGTGCCCAGTGACTGGAGACAGTGGGAGGAATCGCATCGCCGTCGCCGTGAGGCCGAGAAGGTGAAGCCGGTGACGAAAGCAGCGTTTAAGGAAGCGGCCACCGATGCGACGGTGCGTTTTGAACGGCCGACGGACGGTCCCGCGCCGACACCACCGACAGGGGGAATGGCCGTCGCGGCGCGCACCGCAACGCCGCCAATAACCCACGTCGAGTTGGAGGACGACGCGCCCTCGTGGGCCACCATGGCGCCTGCGCCATCGCGCAGGATGCTGTGGACGGTTGCTGGCACCGTCGCACTGGTGCTGGCTGCGGGCGCCTTCGCGATGTATTCGAGACGGGATGGATTGGCCGCCGAGCGTGCGGAACCGACGTCGGTGCTGGCCGACGCCCGGTCGGTTGAATTCCCGGTTGTCGTTCCGGCATCTGGCGATTCGGCACGCGACTCGATGCTGCAGGCGGTGAGCGATTCGTCGCCCAGCGCGGCCCCTGAGCGTCGACAGCGCCGCATCGATTCCGTGCGCGCCGATTCGATGGCCGTCGCTGCGATGCAGCGCCTCACGCGTGCGGTCGCAGTCGCGCCCGGCGCGCTTGCCCCGATTGTGCCGACTCCTGCACCGGTTGCACCAAACGCGGATGCGATTCGCGCAACCGACGACCTGGCCACGATTGCCGCCGGCGGACGACACAGTTGCACGCTGGTCAGCAGCAAGGTGCTCTGCTGGGGCGCGAATGCTCGAGGACAACTGGGTGACGGCGAAGTGGAATCGCGCGACGTGCCCGGTCCGATTGTTGGCGAACTGGAGTTCACCCAGGTTTCCACGGGCGACGCACACACTTGTGGCCTCGCGCGCGGTGGTGAGGCGTACTGCTGGGGATCGGACGAAAAAGGGCAGTTGGGTGATGCGACGACGACGTCGCGCAGCGCGCCGGTGCGGGTGGCGGGAAGTCAATCATTCCGCGTGATTCGCGCCGGTAGACAACATACGTGCGGTCTCACCGAAGCGGCGAATGTCGCCTGTTGGGGAGACAACAGTGATGGGCAACTTGGTGACGGCAGCATGACCACGCGGTCGACGCCCGCGATGGTGAATGCCGGCGAGCGATTCGTGTCGGTGAGTGCGGGGTGGAGACATACCTGTGCCATTGCCGAAGACGGCGTCGCGTATTGCTGGGGCAGCAATGTCAAAGGGCAGCTGGGTAATGGCGCGCGTTCCGATGCGCATTCACCGGTTGCCGTCAGTGGCAACGTCAGGTTTACCAGCATTGCCGCCGGGAGCACGCACACCTGCGCGGTCTCGGACAGTGGCGAGGTGTATTGCTGGGGGAACAACAGCAGCGGTCAGCTTGGCGGCGGTGGAACCACTGATCACCTCACGCCGACTTCCGTTGAAACGTCGCTGCGATTTGCGTCGGTGACAGTGGGCAGTGTGCACTCGTGCGCGCGCACACGCACTGGTCAGGCGTGGTGCTGGGGGCGAAACCTGTACGGTCAACTCGGCGATGGCACGAATGGCAATCGCGAGGTTCCCACCCGGGTTGTTGGCGGCACCACGTTCAGGGCACTCAATGCCACGGGCGCGCACACGTGCGGGACGTCGTTCGACGGTGAGACCAGCTGCTGGGGTTACAACGTCGAGGGGCAACTCGGTGACGGAACACAGAATCACCGTGCGCGTCCAACGCGCGTGACGTTCCCGGTTCGGTAACAGGCGCATGCATTCAGCGCTGCGCGCGCTGCTGCTGATTGCCGGCACCGGTCTCACGACCGCGTGCAAGGGACTTGGCGACATGACCGCACCTCGACCGGTTGACACACCGGTGGCGTCGGTGGTGCTGTCCACGGATCAGTTGTCACTGAGCGAAGGCGCGAGTGTGGCACTGCAGGTGACGGCGCTCGACGCGAACAGTCGATCCATCACCGATCGAGCCGTTTTCTGGTCCACGAGCGATACCACGCGTGCCCGCGTGTCGCCGGCCGGCCTGGTCACCGCCGTGCGCGCCGGCAGCGCACTGATTGCGGTGAGTGTCGATGGTCACAGCGCGACGGCGAGTCTGACGATCACGGTGCGTGCCGTGGCCAGTGTGCAGGTCACCCCTGCCGCGCCGAGTTTACTCAAGGGCGGTGCGGTGCAACTCACGGCGCGCACGCTCGACGAATCGGGTGGGCTGCTCACCAATCGTGCCGTGTTCTGGGGCACCAGCGACGCGCGCATTCTGGTGGTTGATGTGGCGGGTCTGGTCACCGGCATTGCCCCGGGTGTGGCGACGGTCACGGCCACGAGTGAATCGCGCTCGGCCGCCGTCGGTGTGACCGTGTCGCCCGTCCCGGTCGCGTCGGTTCAACTCACACCAACGCGCGACAGCGTGGTGCTTGGTCAGGCCACGCAGCTGACGGCCACGCCACGCGACTCGGTGGGCGGCCGACTGGACGATCTGGTCACGTTCAGCACCAGTGCAGGCAGCATCGCGACCGTATCGTCGTTGGGGCTGGTGTTGGGTATCGCGCCGGGAACGGCGATCATCACGGCGAGCAGCGGCGGCCGCACCGCGACGGCAACGATTACCGTGCAACCTCGTCCGGTTGGCGCGGTGATTGTGTCGCCGGCGCAATCAACGCTTACTGTAGGACAGTCGCTCCGTGTGACGGTGCAGGTCACCGATGGCAGTGGTAATCTGTTGGTCGGACGACCTATCAGCTTCAGCAGCAGCAGTGTCAATGTCGCGCAAGTCAGCGCTGATGGTACCATCACCACATTGGCGCCGGGTTTGGCGACCATTCTCGCCACGAGCGAGGGCAAGACCGGGACGGCGATCATCACGGTGGTGCCTTCTCCGATTGCCACGCTACGCATAGACCCGTCGACGTTTGCGTTGCTGATTGGAGGTTCCACGCGTTTGGTTGCCGTGGCACGGGATGCCGGCGGCGGTGTGCTCACGCAACGTGTGGTGACGTGGACGTCGGGCGCACCCGGCGTGGTGTCGGTGACGAGCGATGGGGTTGTGAGTGCGATTGGGGCTGGAACAGCGCTGGTGTTTGCGGCGGCGGAAGGTCGTCTGGCAACGGCAACTATCACGGTCGCGGCAATCACGCCGGCCACGATCACGGTTGCGCCCGGAGTCGCGACCGTGATTGCGGGTCAGTCGGTCGATCTCACGGCGACATTGCGCGATGGTGCCGGACAAATCATTGCTGGCCGAACGATTCAGTGGTCTTCGAACAACGTCGCCGCAGCCGTAGTCTCCAGCGCCGGTCGGGTGCGCGCGCTGGCGCCTGGCACGGCGCGCATTGATGCGACGGTTGACGGCGTGACCGGAGCTAGCAACCTGACCATCGTGCCGGTACCCATTGCGACCATGGGCGTCACGCTCGCGGCATCGTCGATCACGGTTGGCCAGACTACGCAGGCAATCGCCGTTGCGCGCGACTCAGCGGGCGGTGTTCTGACAGGTCGGTTGGTGTCGTGGACGAGTTCGAATACCGCCGTCGCGACCGTGTCGGCAACGGGAGTGGTGACGGCAATTTCGCTCGGGACAACGAATATCATTGCGGCGAGCGAAGGAAAAACCGGGCAGACGTCGCTCGCAGTTGTGACGGGTTCGCCAACCACGATCGCGTCGACTTCGGCGATCGCGCAACTGGCGGCGGTGTCGACCGCGGTTGCGGAACCGCCAGGCGTGAGAGTCACTGATGTCGCCGGTACGCCGGTGAGTGGTGTGAACGTGACCTTTGCCGTGACGCTCGGCGGCGGGACCAGCGCGCCGGTCAGCCCGGCGATGGTGGTCACGAATGCGGGCGGCATCGCGACGCTGAGCACCTGGATACTCGGCGCGACGGCAGGTGCCAACGCACTGACGGCAACGGTGGTTGGTCTCACCGGCAGCCCCGTGACGTTTACGGCAACCGGCACGGCGGGAGCGCCAACGCAACTGGCCGTGACGACGCAACCGGCCGGTGCGGTGAGTGGTGTCGCGTTTACCACGCAACCCGTGATTGCCATTCGCGATGCGGGCAACAATCTCACCACGAGTTCGGCCACGGTCACGGCGGCGATCGCCACCGGCACCGGTGTGCTGAGTGGGACGTTGACGGCAACGGCCGTGAGCGGCGTGGCCACGTTTGCGAACTTGCGGATCACGGGCACGGGCGCGCACACACTCACGTTTACGTCGGGCGTGCTCACGGCGGCCCCGTCGACGGGCTTTACGGTGAGCGGTACGCCAACGCAACTGGCCGTGACGACGCAGCCGGCGGGTGCCGTGAGTGGCGTGGCGTTTACCACGCAACCCGTGATTGCAATTCGCGATGCGGCGAACAATCTCACTACGAGTACCGCCACGGTCACGGCGGCGATCGCCACCGGCACCGGTGTGCTGAGTGGGACGTTGACGGCAATGGCCGTGAACGGAGTTGCGACATTTACGAATTTGCGGATCACGGGCACGGGCGCACATACGCTCACGTTTACGTCGGGCGCACTCACGGCGGCGACGTCAACCAGCTTCAGCGTGACGGTCGGCCCGCCAACGCAGCTGGCGGTCACCACGCAACCGGCGGGCGCGGTGACGGGTGTGGCGTTCACTACGCAGCCGGTGATTGCGATTCGCGATGCGGGGAATAACCCGACCAGCAGTACGGCCACCGTGACGGCGGCTATCGCCACCGGCACTGGTGTGCTGAATGGGACGTTAACGGCGACGGCCGTGAACGGAGTTGCTACATTTACGAGTTTATGGATTACGGGTACGGGCCCGCATTCGCTCACGTTTACGTCGGGCGCGCTCTCGGCAGCGACGTCAACCAGCTTCACGGTGG
>JANOKE010000658.1:0-5125 GCA_031419135.1 Gemmatimonadaceae bacterium | reverse complement strand
GATGAACGCGATGTGCGAGACGACCGCTACGCCACGCCCACGACGGTGCGCGGACTTAAGAACCGCGCGTTCGTGGTGAAGATCAATCGGCTGTTCCGCTATTAGGCGCGCAGAGGCTGCGAGCAGCACAGTATCAGTAGTTTCACGCAAATACGGATTTGACATCCGGATTTGCTTGGATTAATATGGTTGATGATCGAACGAAAGGCAGCCTGCATTCATGTCGAGCGGCTATTCCGCGTTCATCCGGCTGTCGCCATCGAAGGGCCTCGTCAGTGTGGCAAGACCACGCTTGCGCGGATGGTCGCCGGTGCGTGTGCGACCTACTTTGATCTGGAAAGCAACGTCGATCGCCGCAAGCTCGAAACGCCCGAGCAAACTCTCGCCCCGCTCAAAGGTCTGGTGGTCATCGACGAGGCGCAACGCATGCCAGAGATCTTTCCACCGCTTCGCGTGCTGCTCGACCGCGCCGACGCAACCACCCGATTCCTGCTCACTGGGAGTGCCTCACCGTCGTTGATCCGTGGCTTGTCCGAATCGCTCGCTGGGCGAATCGGCGTCGTGGATCTGTCTGGCTTCGATCTTCGCGAAACCGGCGGCGCTCACATGCGCACGCTCTGGATGCGAGGCGGATTCCCCCGATCTTTTCTCGCGCCCGACGACGGTTCTTCGGGCGATTGGCGATCCGCCTTCGTCCGAACGTTCCTGGAACGCGACCTCCCGCAACTCGGCATCACGGTCCCCGCGGCGACACTTCGCCGATTCTGGACCATGATCGCCCACTATCACGGTCAACTGTGGAATGCCGCAGAGTTTGCCCGATCGCTCGGCGCAGACGAAAAGACCGCTCGCCGATATCTCGACATTCTCGCCGGCTCGTTCGTGGTGAGGGTGCTGCCACCTTGGTTCGAGAACATCAAGAAGCGGCAGGTGAAGGCCCCGAAGATCTATGTGCGCGATTCTGGACTGCTGCACAACCTGCTGGGTCTCGCAACGGCCCACGACCTCGATGGTCATCCAAAACTCGGCGCATCATGGGAAGGATTTGTGATCGAACAGTTGATCGCGGCTTTGCACACGCGCGACGCGTATTATTGGGCGACGCAGAATGGCGCGGAACTCGATCTGCTGGTGCTCGCTCGTGGGAAACGACATGGCTTCGAGATCAAGTATGCCGACGCTCCCGGTACCACGAAATCGATGCACATTGCTGTACACGATCTCGGACTCGAGCACCTGTGGGTCGTATATCCGGGAAGTGAACGATACCAGATCCACGAGCGAATCACCGTCGTTCCCGCCAGCGAGATACCCGCGCTGGCGAAAGACCTGGCATAAACACCGTTAACAGGAGAGACTGCGCGATGACGTTGCTGCGTCTGTTCGTATCCACCCTCGCGATCGCGATGATTTGCGGCGCGCCAGTCGCCGCCCAAACGCCAGCACAGAACGACAGCGCCATCAAAGCCGCCGCACGCACCAACGCGCTGCCGCTGACTACGCCGCGCAAACTGACCTTCACAACCGACGAAGCGTCGTGGATTTCCCTCGACGTCTCGCCGGATGGCAAGACGATTGCGTTCGATATCCTCGGCGATCTCTACACCATCCCCGTGACCGGCGGTTCGGCTACGCGTATCACCAGCGGCACCGGCTGGGACCAACAGCCGCGCTACTCGCCCGACGGCAGCCAGATCGTATTCGTCAGCGATCGCAATGGATCAAAGAATGTCTGGATCGCCAACGCCGACGGCACCAAGGCGCGCGCTCTCACGAAAAGTGAACGGACCAACTTCGCGTCGCCCATCTGGTCGACCGACGGCCAGTATGTCATCGCCGCGCGTGCGGGTCAGCTCTGGATGTACAACAAGGATGGCGGCTCCGGATTGCAGATGACCGGGCTTCGCCCCGAAGGCGCGGCGGCCACTGCTCCCCCTGCACCACCGCACTACGCGCCCGCGCAATCCAGCGAGGCGCGGTTCCTCTGGGTGAATGTGAGCGGCGGCATTCCGCCAACGCTCGCTTCGGGTGCCCACTCCGGAAACGTGCAGTCGGCGAACGAGGAAAACGAAGAACTCTCTGCCCGCAGCAACGCCCGACGTCTCGGACAGTATCAGCTCGCGCAGTTCGACCGCGAAACGGGTCGCACACTGGTGCGTTCACATGAAACCGAAGGCGCATTTCGCCCGGTGGCAAGTCGCGATGGCAAGTGGCTCGTGTATGCCACGCGGTACGACGCGCGTGGCGCGCTCAAGCTTCGTGATCTGGCCACCGGCGAAGAGCGTTGGCTCGTGATGGACGTGCAGCGTGACAACTCACAGGGCGGTGGCGTTAACGATCGTGATTTGTACCCGGCGTCCGCTTTCACACCAGACTCGAAAGCTCTGATCACGAGCTACAACGGCAAGATCTGGCGCGTGGAAGTGCCGTCGGGAACCGTGACGGCTATTCCGTTCACCGCGCAGGTAGACCAGCAGATGGGTGCGCTGGCCAAGTTCGAGTATCCGGTTAACGATTCCACACTCGTGGTGACGCAGATTCGTGGCGCGGGACCCTCGCCAAACGGACGCCTCATCGCATTCACCGCGCTCGACGCCCTCTATGTCGGTGAACTCGATCCTCCGCCGGCCGCTGGCGATACGGCGCGGCGCCAGGTGCGCAACGCACGACGCCTCACGCGCGGTGGCATGGTGGAACACGCGCCCGTGTGGTCTCCCGACGGACGGTACCTCGCCTATGTCACGTGGACCGACACCGCGGGCGGCAACATCTATCGCGTTCGCTCCGATGGCAGTGGTGCCGCCGAACGCCTTACACCGCTCGCGGCATACTACGACAAGATCGCGTACACAAAGGATGGCACGCGCCTCATGGCCGTGCGTGGATCGCGGTACAGTCGCATGCGGCAGTTCGAGGACTTCGGGAACCTGAGCAACGCTGAGCTTGAGTACGTCTGGCTTCCCGCCAGTGGTGGTGCAACGACGCGCATCGCATGGGTGGGCAGCGGTCAGTCTCAACAGGGGCGCAGCACACCGCATGTTGGCCCCGACAGCGCGCGACTGTATGTGTGGGCCGGCTCTGAAGGATTGGTGTCGATGCGATTCGACGGCACGGATCGCCGGGTGGTGGTGCGCGTCGCCGGTCCGCCGCCGCCGTCGCAACCACTTCCGCCGGGCGCCACCCCTCCACCGCCGCCAACGCCCGACGAGGTGCAGCTCTCGCCAGACGGGCAGCGCGCCATCGTGCTCGCGAACCACAACGTCTTTCTCATCACGGTGCCTCCTGTGGTCGGACAAGCACCCGCCGTTGCAGTGACCGCGAGTTCCGTGCCCACGGCGCGACTCAGCAAGGTGGGCGGAGACTTCATCGGGTGGTCCGTCGACGGGCGCTCGGCCTTCTATTCGATTGGTCGCAGTTACTTCCAATACGATGTGCGCGCGGCGGAGATCGCGATTCGTGATTCGAGCGCGCGGGCCGATTCGGTTGCCACGGCTGGCGCGGGTGGTGGCGCCGCCGGAGCGGCTGCAGCAGGTGCCGCGGCCCCGCGCGACAGTACAAAAAAGCCGACGCCGGCGTACGAAGCCCTGCGGTACGACGTGACGATCACCGCTTCGAAAGACCGGCCACGCGGCACGGTGGTGCTCAAGGGTGCACGCCTGGTCACCATGCAAGGTGATCGTGTCATCGAGAAGGGCGATGTGGTGGTGACTGACAACCGTATCACCGCGATCGGCCCCAGCGGATCACTGCGCGTACCAGCAGGGGCGCGCGTCATAGACGTAGGCGGGAAGACGATCATTCCCGGATACGTCGACATTCATGCGCACAACTGGTTCGGTTGGGGTGTGCACCGCGATCAGGTGACGCAGTTGCTGGCGAACCTCGCCTACGGCGTGACCACGCAGCGCGATCCACAGACGTCGGCAACCGACATCCTGACGTACACCGACTTGATGGAAACCGGCGCGCTGATCGGGCCGCGACTCTACTCAACCGGCCCCGGCATCTTCTCGGCCGACAACATCAAGAGTCTCGACGAAGCGCGTGACGTACTGCGCCGCTACGCCGACCACTACAACACGCAAACGATCAAGCAGTATCTGGCCGGAGATCGCAAGGTGCGGCAGTGGGTCATCATGGCCGCGAAGGAACTGGGGCTCACGACCACCACTGAAGGTGGTTCGAACCTCTCGATGAACCTGACGCTGATGCAGGATGGCTATCCGGGTCTCGAGCACGCGATGCCGATCTTCCCGCTGTTCAAAGATGTTGCGCAGTTGCAAGCGGCAAGCGGCATCACGTACACACCCACGCTCATCGTCGGCTACGGTGGTCCGACGGGCCTCAACTATTGGCTGACGCACTACAACGTTGACGAAGACAAAAAGCTCCATCGGTTCACGCCGCACGACGAACTCGACTCGTGGAAGTCGATTCAGTACAATCGCGACGACCAATACATCTTCAAGGGCCACGCCGAACAAATGGCCAAGATGGTGAAGGCGGGCGGTCGCGTGGGCCTTGGCTCCCATGGTGAGTTGCAGGGCCTGGGGGTGCATTGGGAACTGTGGATGATGCAGTCCGGCGGCATGACGAACTTCGAAACACTGCGCGCCGGTACGATTCACGGTGCCGATGCCATCGGACTCGGCAAGGACCTGGGTTCGCTGGAGGTCGGCAAGTTGGCCGACCTCCAGATCCTCGACCGGAATCCGCTGATCGACATCCGCAACACCAACTCGGTCCGTTTCGTGATGAAGAACGGCCGACTGTACGACGGCAACACACTCGACGAGGTGTGGCCGCGCGCCAAGTCGCTGCCGCCGCAGTGGTGGTGGAAGGAGGACCCGCCGGCTCGGCGATGAAAATACTGCCGGGGGACGCGCGCGCTTGACGAACGTGGATATCCACACCGCCGGTTCGATACCGTGCCCGCCGATTCAAGCCGGAACCACGGACTGTTGTTCGACGCCGATCTCCGTGGTGACGCCGAGTGCGCACCTCGAACCTGCGGATACCGAAAGACATTGACCTACCTGCGCTGGCGCCGAGTTCATCTCATCGCGAGCGGCGTGCTCGGCCTCATCGCGTGCGTTCACTGCGCGCTCACTGGTCGAAATACGAC
>JANOKE010000657.1:0-13729 GCA_031419135.1 Gemmatimonadaceae bacterium | reverse complement strand
AAGGACAGCAAGGACAGCAAGGACAGCAAGGACAGCAAGGACAGCAAGGACAGCAAGGACAGCAAGGACAGCAAGGACAGCAAGGACAGCAAGGACAGCAAGGACAACAAGGCCAACAAGGCCAAGGCCAGCAAGGGCAAGGCGGCCAGCAACAGGGCCAGGGCCAAGGCCAAGGCCAGGGCCAAGTCCAACAGGGTGGCCGCGGCAACAACGGCGACAGGCCGGGTCCCGGCGGCTCACCCAACAATCAGTTCGGTGGTGGAACTCCCAACGGTGCACCGCGCGGCGGACAACAAATGCCGAGCAACGACATCCAACAGTTCACCCGCGAATTCCGTTTGCGCCGCGAGAATGCCGAAGGCCTTCGTCGCGATCTCGCGCAGCAGGGCGTGAACACGCGCGAACTCGATCAGGCCATCGAGAACATGCGGCAGCTCGAAAACTCACGCGCGTTCAACGACCCGAAAGGCCTCGCGCAGTTGCAAAGCGCCATGATCGAAGGCCTAAAAACGTTCGAGTTCGGCCTGTATCGTTCGCTCGGACTGGGCAATGACGGACGCCCGGCGTTGGGCTCGAACGCGCCGGTGCCCGCCGAGTACCGGGCGATGATCGAGGAATACTATCGGAGTCTGGCAGGGAGCACCACGAAGAAGAAACAGTGATCTGAACTAAGACGGGAGAATGGAGATTGGAGACGGGAGACGCCGATTCACTGTCAGTCTCCCGTCTCCCGTCTCCCGTCTCCCGTCTTAGTAAAGACTCACGTCCCGCCAAACCACTCGTATCCCTTGTCACTCCAATACCCACCGTTCCGTTCGGCCATGAACACCACTTTGGTCAGGTACTTGGTGTTCTTGTAGCCAAGCTTGATCGGCGAGTGCAGTCGCGCTGGTGCTCCGTAGGCCGGAGTGAGCGCGATGCCGTCCTTCGCGTACACCAGCATCGTTTGCGGGTGCATTGTGCTCTCGATATCCCAGCTTTCGTGATAGCCGTTATCGAATGACTGGAAATCCACTGCGTTTGCCTCTGGCTTTACCCCGACAACCTTGCCGATCTCGCGCATCGACACGCCAGCGAATTGCGCCACCGCGTTCCATCCTTCCACGCAGAAGTGATTCACCCGCTGCTCAACACGCGGCAGGGCCATCAGCTCGGTCAGGGTGAGCGTAACGGGATTTCGCACCAGACCGCTCACTTCAAGTGCCCACGGACCGGACACCGTCTCGTTGTGAAGCGGCACCGTATCGGAAACGAAGTAACTCGGGAACCGATCACCGGCCACGACGGCACCTGGCGATCCGTGGTCCATGGACGTGTGCGACAGCAGCCATTTCTCCACCGATTCATTCTTGCGCGTTGCATAAGCGAGCACCTTTTCGGCGCTGCGTGGTCCGGAGGAATTGCACCCCGCCAGCCATGACAACGCGAGGGACGACGCACTGGCCTTGAAGAAGGCCCGACGATCCACGGCTGGCCTGTCGTTTTCCGCCGCCGAACGCTCCACCGCGTGGAGCCCCCGATCGATCAACGCGATAGCCTTGAGACGAATCACCCGTGATGTCATGACGTCTCCTCGTCGGAGGGCGGGGCGGCGAAAGTCATGAGTGAACTGTCGGTGCCTGGGTTACCACTCACCGCATCGCCGGTGGGCACCGCCACAGCGCGCTCAGCCCTGGGGAACAGTCCCTGAAATGGTCGCGCATTGCGCGCGATGGGTGAGAACCGCTCGTCGTGACCACCCGTGATCATGCTGCGCAGGCTATACGGGTCGACGCTGAGCACCATGAACACATGCGCCACCGACAATGCCACCAACCCCACCATGGCCGAAAAGTGCCAGTAACGCGCCCAGACATATCCACCCAGCAGGTTCGTGAGCCATCCCAGCGATACCGGTTTCCAGATGGCGATTCCCGACACCACGATCATCGCGGCAAGTATCGGCATCACGAAGTACGTTCCCTTCTGCATGGCGTTGTGCTTGCCATGTCGGGGATGATCTTTGCGCCGATGCAGGTAAAAACGAATCATCTCCCACGCATCGCGGGCGTCGCCGCGACGCGGTACCAGATCGCGCCACTCGCCGTGCAGGTAAATGAAGCCGACGTACACGAGCCCGGTCGCCACCAGCACCCACATCATGGCGAAATGCCAGTGTCGCGCACCGCCTAACCACGCGCCAAACGTAAGCCAGGCGGGCACGGGACGTCCTTCAAACGGATAGCAGCAGAAGCTCTCTCCCTTTCGCGCAAACCCCGGATACGCGTTGAAGATACGAAGTCCGCTGCCCACCATGATCGTGAACGCGATTGCGTTGATCCAATGCGTTAGCCGGACAATCCAATGATGCCGCGGCGTCTTGCTCATCGTCTGTCTCCCGGATGTCGCAGCTCACCCTCGGCCGCCAGCCTCGCGACAACCCGCTCGCGCAACGCACGCGTCTTCGTGGGCTCCGGCGTCAGGGTAGCAACCCGTGACGCACGCACGGCCTGGAGAAAGCGATGCTCGAACACAAAGTGCGGCGGGCACTGTTCGCAGGCGGCAAGATGCGCATCGACCGCGGACAGGTCAACGGTTTCGAGCTCACCGTCCAGATAGTCCCACAGCCGCCGGACGGTTTGTTCACAATCGAATACGGGCAGTTCGTGTAAAGTGGTTGGAACGGTCGCACTCATGACGCACCTCGTTGCTCGACTGGCGGACGCAGTCCCGCATCGCGTCCGAATTGCATCAGCGATTCCTGCAGCTCGCGTCGACCGCGGAACAGCCGCGAGCGCACCGTGCCAATGGGGACCTGCATGACGTCTGCCGCAGCGGCATAGTCGTACCCTTCGAGATCAACCAGCACCACGGCGATTCGGAGCGGGGCGCTGAGAGCCGCCATCGCCCTGGCGATGGCTGGCGCAAGGTCGATTCGCTCCAGCAACTCGGCGTCGCCGGCAGCGATCAGTCGATTGTGCAAGGCAACCGCCGCCATCGTTTCGTCGGAGGGATGGTTGTCCAGCGATACCACCTCGCGCGCCGACCGCTCGCGGTCACGCAGGAAAGCGTGTTTGCAGATGGTGAAGAGCCAGCGACGCATGTCTCCGTCGGGTTGAAAGGTGTGGCGACCGCGAAACGCGCGCAGATAGGTGTCCTGTACGAGATCGTCTGCGGCCGACTCCTCGCGTGTGAGCGATTGGGCAAACCGCGACACGTCATCGAGGCACGCCAGGGCGGCAGCCTCGAATCCCGCGTCTGCTGCGTTCTCCGTCACGTAGAACAACTCCGGGTGAGATGACAACACCGGCCGCTACGGTCGCGCGCGGCGGGTCAAACACAATTGGGTCGGCAAACTGTACGTGTCGGTCACCTACGCCTCCAGCGCCCCAATGGATTGCTCTGGTGTGTTGGCGGCGAATCCATCTCGCGGAAGCTATCCGGCGCGGCCCGAAATGGTTCCCGACGCCGTTGGCGCCCCACGGCGGCGCTGGGCGCGCCAGCAGAGTGGTGGCCCCAAGCCCTCAAGTTGCGGGTGCGCTCGCCGAACCTCTTGGATGGACGTCCGCCGCGGTCGATGTCGAGCGTGGCCGCCCGTGTTTGCCCGATCGAAACTGTCATGTCTCTTGAAACCACCACCAGGATGCTGGCCCCGTTTCTCGACCGATTCACGAGCGAGGAGTTGGACGCGATTCCGTATGGCGTGCTCCAGCTTGACGCCGGCGGCCGAGTGATCTCTGTCAACAAGGTGGAAGCCGATGAACTGGGCTTTGGAGCGGAACGCCCCATCGGTGGTGAGTTTTTCACGGAGATCGCTCCCTCAGCATTTGTCGACGAAGTGTTCGGTCGCTATGTCGAAGCCTTTGCCTCGAAGCATCTCGACGCCGTGTTCCGTTTCACTTTCTCGGACCTCATGCTGCCCCGCACGGTGATGATGCGCATGTACTATTCCACGCGCACCGAAACGGTGTGGATCTTCACGGCGAATCCGGATGGCACGTCGAGTGTTGGCGCGAAGGCGCCGTGTGACCGTCGCGGTCGTGTGGAACGGCGCATGGCGTAGCCCCTCGCGGCGCAGCGAGTATGATTCCTTCCATGACGGTGCGCGCAGCCACCATGGCCGATGTCGGAGTCATACAAGAGCTCATTGCCGCGTCGGTGCGAGGGCTCAGCGCTGGCTATTACAGCACGGCACAGATCGACGCGGCGCTGATGGACGTGTTTGGCGTTGACACGCAGCTGATTGCCGACGGCACCTATTACGTCGTTGATGGCTCGTCAGGCCCGGTTGCGGCCGGGGGGTGGAGCGGTCGACGCACCCTCTTCGGCGGCGATCAGATGAAGGCGGCCGATGATCGCCTGCTGGATCCTGAAACGGAGCCGGCGCGCATACGGGCGTTTTTCGTGCATCCCGACTGGGCGCGTCGTGGCTTGGCGCGCGTCCTTTTTGCCGAGTGCGAACAGGCGGCACGTGAGGCGGGTTTTCGGGCGCTTGAGTTGATGGCGACGCTGCCGGGAGAGCCGCTCTATCGCGCGCTGGGATTCTCCGTCGCCGAGCGTATTCAACTGACCCTTTCCAGCGACGTGAGCGTGCCATTCACGCGCATGAGTCGACGCATCGACCCAACATCCGAGTAATCGACGCCAGCGCAGCGGATTCGACGTTTTAGCGAGCTCGACTATTCGGTTTATGTTACCCACTTGGCCCTCGCTGCGGCCTGCCGTCCCGCGAAAATGCTTGCTGTCCCAGAAAACGGACCGCACTTTCTCCTGCCGGGGGCGACCTCAAGGGCAAACATATTCTCAAAACGATGGAGTGTTCATGGACATGACTGCGCTGATCATTCAGCTGATTTCCGGTGCCGTGGGCGGAAACGCGGCGGGTCTTCTCAACAAAGCCAAGAGCCTCGGGCCGCTGCTGAATACCATTTTGGGCGCCGTTGGCGGCGTGGGAGGCGGTGCGTTGCTTGGTGGTCCGCTGGCCGGAATGATGGGCGGCAATGCCATGGCGGGAAACGTCACCGCCTCCGCAGTCGTAGGACTGCTGCTTCCGCTGATCGGCGGTATGCTGAAGAAGAAAGCCTGAATCTGAGGAGTCGAACATGGGCCTTATTTACACGCTGTGCATTGGGCTGGTTGCCGGTGCGGTTGCCAAGTTCCTGATGCCTGGGAAGGATCCGGGTGGATTCATCATCACCATCGTGCTTGGCGTGGCCGGCGCGTTCGTTGGCACCTGGCTCGGCCAGATGGCGGGATTGTACCCAGCTGGCGCGCAAGCTGGATTCATCGCCAGCGTGCTTGGCGCCATGCTGCTGCTGTTCATTTATCGAATGGTCAAGGGCAAGAAAACCGCATAGCGCGCGTCAGCGCACGTACTGCAGGGCGTAGAACATGACGCCCTGCAGTGACGTGCTGCCGCAGAGTTGGCCGGGGCTTGGAAATTCGCCCCACTCGCTCACGCAATGCGTCGACGTCGACGCGGACGATCGCCCCGATGCCCGGGTGGCCGCCCGCGTTTCGAGTGTCCATAACCTTCGCGTGCTCCTCCACACGTGAAGCTGGCTTGCCGCGCCGCCTCCTCTTAGCGATTCTTGCTTAAACCATATTCAGGAACCATCGCACCATGGCCGTAACAGACGTCTCGGATCCGCGGTATTACCACAAGGTGGTGGACTGTCAGTGGGCCTGCCCGGCTCACACTAACGTCCCCGGCTACCTCCGGCTGATCGCCCAGGGTCGATACGACGATTCGTATCTGCTCAACCGCGAATCGAACGTCTTTCCGGGTATCCTCGGGCGGACCTGCGATCGTCCGTGCGAACCCGCCTGTCGGCGCAGTCGCGTCGAAGACAAACCGGTCGCGATTTGTCGACTGAAGCGCGTTGCCGCCGACAACCGCGGCGACATTACCGACCGTCTGCCCAAGGCCCCGCTGCTCAAGAATGGCAAGCGCGTGGCGTTAGTGGGGGCCGGGCCATCGTCGTTGACCGTGGCCAATGACCTGCTGCCATTGGGATACGACGTCACGATTTACGAAAAAAATGTGCAGCCTGGTGGACTGATGCGGGTGAACATTCCTGCGTTCCGACTTCCTGCGCAGGTGCTTGACGAGGAATGCGGCTACATCATCGACATGGGCGCCACCATGAAGTATGGCACGTCCGTGGACAGTTTGTCGTCGCTGCTGGATGAGGGGTATGACGCGGTATATGTCGGCAGCGGCGCACCAAAGGGGAAGGAACTGGATATCCCCGGCCGTTGGGATGCGCCGGATCAAGTGCATATCGGTATCGAGTGGCTCGCCAACATCCACTTCAAGCACAGCGAGACCATCGAACCGCGGGTCATCATCATCGGCGTGGGTAACACGGCGATGGACTGCTGCCGCACCGCCAAGCGTGTGGGCGCGAAAACGGTACAGGTGATTGCGCGTCGCGGCCGAAAGCACTTCAAGGCATCACCGTGGGAACTCGAAGATGCCGAAGAGGAACAGGTCGAAATCATCGAAAACCACGCGCCCAAGCGCTTCGTGATCGAGAACGGCCGGTTGGTCGGCCTGGAATTCGATCGACTGGAGTGGAGTGAAGACGCCACAGGCCGTCAAACCAGCACGGTGCTGGAAACGCTCGTGCTTCCGTGCGATACGGTGATTCTCGCGATCGGACAGGACAACGCGTTCCCGTGGATTGAACGCGACATCGGCATCGAGTTCGATGCGAAGGGCATGCCGGCGGTAAACAAGGTCACGCACCAGAGCTCGCGACCCGAGGTGTTTTTCGGGGGCGACGCGGCATGGGGACCGGAGAACATCATCTGGGCCGTCGCCCACGGCCACGCGGCGGCGATCTCCATCGACGCGCATTGCCACGCGCGCTCGGTTACGGAGCGCCCGCCGCAGGGCATGACGCTGGTGAGCGCCAAGGTGGGAATGCACAGTTGGGCGTACGAGAACGACTACGACGCGTCGAAGCGTTCCACCATGCAGCACGAAGAGCTCACGAAGCGCTTCAGCGGCATCGGCATCGAGGTGGAACTGGGCTTCACCGCCGAGCAGGCGGCGACGGAAGTGCAGCGCTGTCTCAATTGCGACATCCAGACGCATTTCACGGCGCCCTTGTGCATCGAGTGCGATGCCTGCGTGGATGTGTGCCCCACCAACTGCCTCACCATCACAACCAATAGCAGTCCGATCGACGAATTGCGCACCCGACTCTCCGCGCCGGCGCTCAATCTGTCGCAGGACATTTACGTCTCAGCGTCGCTCCCGCAAACCAAACGCGTGATGGTAAAGGATGAGGACGTGTGCCTGCACTGCGGCCTGTGCGCCGAACGCTGCCCCACCGCCGCGTGGGACATGCGCACCTTTGATATCAAGCTGGCGTACGCTGGACTTATTGACGGACAGGTGACCCGATGAGCGGCATCAACGATTTCGCATTCAAGATGGGCACCGTGAACGGCACGGGGTCGGCGAGTGCCAACAGTCTGCTGATGCAGGCCATTTTTCGCATGGGGATCCCGGTCACCGGAAAGAACGTGTTTCCGTCGAATATTCAGGGGCTCCCCACGTGGTACGAGATTCGCGTGAGCAAAGACGGCTATACCGCGCGTCCATCGGCGGTGGATATGGTAGTGGCGCTCAATCCGTCAACGTATGCAAAAGATGTCGCGACCGTGCGCCCCGGCGGCTATCTGCTGTACGACTCCACCTGGCCGCTCGATCCCGATCTGGTGCGTGAAGGGATCACCATTCTGGGCATTCCGTTTGGCGGTATGTGCGTGGAAGCGTTCCAGAAAGACCGCGATCGCACCCTGCTGCGCAACATCGCCTACGTGGGCGCGCTGGCCGCGCTGCTCGACATCGACATGGATGTCGTGGGGACAATGCTCACGGAAAAGTACGGCAAGAAACCCAATCTGTTGGACGCGAATCACAAGGCCATCACGCTGGGCTACGAGTACGCGAAAGCCCATTACACGTGCCCGCTGCCGTTTCACCTCGAACGGATGAACGCGACCAGCGACTCCATTCTCATGGACGGCAACACGGCCTGCGCACTCGGCGCGCTGTATGCCGGAGCGACCGTGGGCGCATGGTATCCGATTACGCCGGCCACCGCGCTGATGGAAGCCTTCAAGAGTTTTTGCGAGAAGTATCGCGTAGACCCGGACACAGGCCTCAACAACTACGCGATTCTGCAGGCGGAAGACGAGTTGGCCGCCGCCGGCATCACGATCGGGGCTGGTTGGGCCGGCGCGCGCGCGTTCACCAATACGTCGGGCCCTGGCATCTCGCTGATGCAGGAGTTTATCGGACTGGCGTATTACACCGACATCCCGGCGGTCTTTTTTGACGTCCAGCGCTGCGGTCCCTCCACTGGCATGCCCACCCGTACGCAGCAAGCCGACCTGATGTCACTGGCCTATGCCTCGCACGGCGACACGAAGCATATCGTGCTGTTTCCGGCCAATCCGCGCGAGTGCTTCGAACTGTCGGTCGAGGCGTTTGATATCGCCGAACGGTTTCAGACTCCGGTGTTCGTGGCGTCCGATCTGGACATCGGAATGAACGACTGGATGGTGAAGCGCCTGGAGTGGGACGACAGCTATCGTCCCCATCGCGGCAAAGTGCTGGACGCCGCCGCGCTGGAGCAGGTGCAGAAGTTTTCCCGTTATCTCGATGTGGACGGCGACGGCATCGCGGCGCGCACGCTGCCAGGCGTAGGCGGCAAGGGAGCGTACTTCGTGCGTGGGTCGGGTCACGACAAGCATGCGGCCTACACCGAAGACTCCGACGCCTATCAGGAAGTGGTAGACCGGCTCACGCGCAAGTTTGCGCATGCGGCCACCACGATGCCCAAGCCGGTGATCCATCGCCGAGACGGCGCCGAGGTGGGGCTGGTGACCGTTGGCGGGTGTGACGCAGCGGTGCGCGAAGCGGCCGATGTGCTCGACGCGCAGGGGATTCCCGTGAGCGTGATGCGTGTTCGCGCGTTCCCGTTCGGAATCGAGGTACAAGACTTCCTCGCGGAATATGAGCACACGTTCGTGATCGAGCAAAATCGCGACGGACAACTGCGTTCACTGATTTGCATCGAACTCGGCGTCGCGCGCGACAGCATGATCCCGATTCTCGACTACGGCGGTATGCCGCTCACCGCGAAAGTGGTGGTGGACGCCGTGGCCGCGCACTTTGCCGGAGTATCCGTATGACGTCAATCGCGAAACCTCCCGTTCGCCACCCGAGTTCGCGCACGAATGGGTTGGGGCTTGTGCTCCGCGACTACGAGGGGGCGATGTCCACCCTGTGCGCCGGGTGCGGTCACGACTCGGTCACGGCGGCACTGGTGCAAACCGCCTGGGAACTCGATCTCGAGCCGCATCGCGTCGCGAAGATGAGCGGCATTGGCTGCTCGTCGAAAACCACCGCATATTTCATGAAGCAATCGCACGGATTCAACTCCGTGCACGGTCGCATGCCGTCGGTCGCGTCCGGGGCGTCGGCGGCCAATCGCGCGCTCACCTACATCGGCATTTCCGGCGACGGCGATTCCCTGTCCATCGGGTTGGGCCAGCTGTCGCACGCCATCCGCCGCAGCGTGAACATGCTGTACGTGCTGGAGAATAACGGCGTGTACGGACTCACCAAGGGACAGTTTTCCGCGTCCGCCGACGTGGGATCGACGTCCAAAAAGGGCGAGGCCAATGAACAGACCCCCATCGATCCCGTGCTGTTGGCGCTGACGCTGGGTGCCACCTTTGTGGCCCGGTCGTTCTCCGGCGACAAGAAGCAACTGGTGCCCATCCTGAAGGCGGGTATCTCGCACAAGGGATTTGCCTTGGTAGACGTTATCTCGCCGTGCGTGTCGTTCAATGACCATGAGGGTTCCACCAAGAGCTACGCCTTCACACGCGAACACGAAGTGGAGTCGGTGCACACCGACTTCGTGCCGCTGCGGCGAGAAATCACACTGGCGGAAACGCAGGAGGATGTTTCGGTGGTGCAAATGCATGACGGCACCAGCGTGCGTCTGCGTTCCACAGCGCCCGACTACGACCCCACCAACCGCGACTCGGCGTACGCGCACGTGCGCGCCTGCCAGCGCCGTGGCGAGATCGCGACCGGGCTGTTGTTCATTGACGAGAGCAAGCGCGACATGCACGACTTCATGCGGACCATTCCGACACCGCTGGTGGATGTTCCGTTCGAAAAGCTCAGCCCGGGCAAAGCGGCGCTGGAGAAATTGATGGACCGGTATCGGTAACGCGTTCCGCCCATGAACGTTCCCGGTGATGACGACGTCTGAAATCAGCGTCATCATTCCCACAAATCGGTCGCCACAGATATTGGCACCATGCCTCATGGCGCTCGCCGCGCAGTCGATGTCGCGAGAGCGCTTTGAGGTGTTGGTGATCAATGATGGCGCTGCGCACGATTTCACGCGGCTCGCCCACGAAATGCGCGCGCGCGAACTGAACCTCCGCGTGCTCTCCATCCCGCAAGGCGGACCGGGCCGCGCGCGCAACCATGGTGCGGCTGCGGCCACGGGCAACGTGCTGGTGTTCACCGATGACGACTGCGTACCCGAACCCGAATGGTTGGCGGCATTCGCCGATGCGGCCCGTGTGCATCCCAACGCGCTGCTGGGCGGGCACGTGTTCAACCTCCTGCGTCACCGGTACACCTCGGAGGCCAGTCAACTGCTGGTCGAATTCCTTTATCACTACTCCAACCGCGATCCGCTCAATGCGCGCTTCTTCGCCTCCAACAACATCGCGGCGCGGCGCGAGGTGTTTCTTGGCCATGGCGGATTCGATCCGGCCTTCACGTGGAGTGCGGGCGAAGACCGGGACTTGTGCAGCCGCTGGCGCGAGCGTGGGGGCCGACTGGTATTCGTGCCGCAGGCCCGAGTCCGTCATGCGCACACGCTGAGCCTTCGACAGTTCTGGCGACAGCACTATCGCTACGGCAAGGGCGCCGCGACGTATTGGGAATCGCGGCGGCGGCTCGCCGGTTCCACGCTCACGGTGGAACCTCTGGGCTTCTATCGCGACCTCTTGCTCTATCCACTGCGACACCGGCCGCTGCCGGGCGCGGCGGTGTTGGCGTTGTTGATCACGCTGAGCCAGATAGCCAACGCACTGGGGTTTATTGTGGCGGCGCGGCGGTTTCCGAAACTTCCCGGAGCGACCATCGCGCGATGACAACGCGGTATTGGTAGGCGAGGGTGGCGCTCAACCGGAGGAGAGTCGTGGTCATGGCTAGGCGATGCGCTCCATCAAACCCGACAGGTTGCAGGACGCGCGCACAGACGTGCCAGCGGAGCGCGGCGTTTGCGAGACGAGATAGCGACGAGTCGCGCCGATCAGGTCGGCAGTGCGATCCAGTTTGTCCATGTCGGCCGGCGTCGGCGATGCGGATAGCTTTACTTCGATTGCCCAGCGTTCGTTCCCGAAATCGAGCACGAGATCGATCTCGTGCCCGTCGCTGGTCCGAAAGAAGTACGGCTCGACGCGGCGACCGTGGGCCGCAAGCTCGCCGATGATCTGCTCGATCACGTACCCTTCCCAGCTGGCCCCCACCCATGGCTGGTTCAGCAACGTCTGTTCGTCGGGCACATTCAGCAGGGCATGCAGCAGTCCGGAGTCACGCCAGAACAGCTTCGGACTGCGCACCAGGCGCTTGCCGAGATTCGCTTCGTAGGGGGGCAACCGTCGGATCAGGAATGCGCCGATGAGAAAATCCAGATAGCCGTTGACCGTGTGGTACGAGAGGCCAAGGCTTTGCCCAATGCGCGAAGCATTCCACACCTGCCCGTGCACCGCGGCCAGCAGCCGCAACAGGCGATCGGTCACCTGCGGTTTTGCGGGAAGCCCCCACGTTGGCAGATCGCGCTGCACGACGAGCGCCAGATAGTCGCGCTGCCATTCGGGAAACGCGACCGCGTTGAGAATGCCACCATCTGGGAAGCCTCCGCGCAACCAGTGCGGTTTGCGACGCGTGCGCGCCAACTCGCTCCAGCGCAACGGCGTGAGTTCCAGCGTGGACAGACGACCGGCGAGTGACTCGGACGCGTGCGCGGCGAGTGTCGGCGCCACCGAGCCGAGCAACAAGAATCGTCCATGGCGTTTGCGATCCTGGTCGACGGCCCCGCGCACGCGCGCGAAGATGTCCGGCCAGGCCTGCGCCTCGTCGAGGATGATGCGCTGCCGACCCGCCGTGCGTTCTGCCCATTCAAGGTCGAGTCGCAGTCGCTCGGGTTCCTGCTCGAGATCGTAGTACGCACCGCCCAGTGTCTGGGCCAGCGTGGTCTTGCCACACTGCCGTGGTCCGACCAGCGCGACGGCCGGAAAGCGGGCGAGCCGCCGTCGCAGTTCCGGCAGGAGTTGACGATTGAGCATGCTTGTACAATAGAAGTATAGTTCTATAATGCAAGACCGCCAGACACAGGCGATGAGTCTTACAAACCACCGGGCTTGCGTCGCGTGACTGGTCGCTTCGACTTTTTCACCGCCGTGCGCCTGGCAACGGCAGTTTTCTTCGTTCGCGTGGTTTTCTTCGAGGGCTTCCCCTTGACGGCGCCGGATTTCTTACCAGCGACCTTCTTTGGTGCGCTCGATATTTCGTTGGCGCCCATGTGCAGTCCGAACAACGCCGACAGGTTGGCCTCGGTAAGCAGCTTGGTCGAGGATGGCGTACGGTTCGTGAGTCGTTTTCCGCCCTCGGTCGATGAGATGAGGTCTTTCTCGTTGACGTTGCGAAGACTGAAGATCAGCTCCGGTTGATGATCCAGGCGCGCCCCAACTCCGTACAGCACCGCTGCCACGTGTTTGCACATCGACGCCACGTCGGGACAACTGCACGTGAATGTGATCTCCTTGGGAGATGGGAAGAGCCCCGTGCGCTGACGACTGATGCGCTCCATGATCGTTTTGGAGAACCGTCCCTGCAGCAACTCGACAAGCGAATCAATGGCCCCGCTGCTGTCACTGCAGATGGATGTCCATTGCGCCTTCGGAACCGCGGCAATAGTGATCGAGACGTTGTACAGCGCGCTGCCTCGTACCATCGCTGAAATAGCACCCCCGGCAATCTCCAGGTGGAGCACCAAACCGCCGCGTACATACGATCGGCCACGCGGCAGCCGGTTCGAATAGTCGCTGTAACTTTCCAGGTTGGTGCACCAGGCCATGCCCCAAAACGTGCTGGCAATCTTGCGACCGACAATCACCACGGGCTCAAGCGCGCGTCCACGCTTTTTCAGCGTCGCCCGTTCCTGTTCGGCCTGGCGTCGCAATTGGGCCACGGTTTTGCGTGGTTCCCACCCCCAATAGTCGTACATGGATTACTCCTGCATGGCGGCGTTAAGGTCGAGCGACACCAGCCGAATCAACTCGTCGTCGTTCAATTCGGACAGGGTGATTTCCGCACCACCATCAAGCAATTCCCGTGAGAGATGCGACTTGGCCTCGATCAATTGATCGATCTTTTCCTCCACGGTACCCCGACACACAAACTTGTGCACCAGCACGTTCTTCGTTTGTCCGATGCGAAATGCGCGATCGGTTGCCTGATTTTCCACGGCCGGATTCCACCACCTGTCAAAATGGATGACGTGGGATGCGGCGGTCAGGTTGAGACCCGAACCACCGGCTTTCAGTGACACCACCAGAAACGGCGTCCCCTCGTCCTCCTGAAAACGACGCACCAGGTCTTTGCGCTTCTTCACATCGGTCCCACCATGCAACG
>JANOKE010000656.1:0-4951 GCA_031419135.1 Gemmatimonadaceae bacterium | reverse complement strand
CGACGCTGGCGGCCATGACGACAAACTTCGAGTTGAACAATCTGCTGACGTACCGAGACAAGCGACTCAGGGGTGTTCGGTGGTTCACGGGATTGCTCAGCTTCTATCTGGTGTGCGGAGTCGGGGCGGCGGCGAACGTCGGCATCGCCAACGCATTCTTCAAGAACGACTACGCCTGGTGGACGTCGGCGCTTGCCGGCATCATTGTCGGCACCGTATTCAACTTCGTGCTCACGTCGGCATTCACGTGGAAGAAGCGCTGATGCCGCCACCTCGCGGCGTGTCGAACGCGGCGCTGGTCGCGAACAGGAGACCGGGTCGCGAGTGACCATCGCGCTCTGGGTATCCGCCGTATCCTTCGGCGCACTGGTGGCCGTCTGGTTTGGCTATCCGGGCGCGTTGTGGTGCGTTTCGTTGATCGCTGGCCGTCCACTGCGTGCCAAACACACAGCGGCGTCGTCGCGAACCGTGTCGGTGATCCTTGCTACGCGTGATCGGGCGGACATCATTCGCGCCCGGGTACAGAATCTGCTGGAAACTGCGCATCCCGCCCAGCGCATGGAGATCGTGATTGCACTGGATGCGCAGGGCGGCGAGGCGAGTGTCGAAGAGTTGTCAGGCCCCGATCCGCGCGTGCGGGTCATTGTGGGCGATCAGCCCGGTGGAAAGGCGGCAGCACTCAATGCGGGCGTGCGCGCCGCAACCGCCGAAATCGTTGTACTGGCAGACGCCCAACAGCGCTTCGATCGACAGACGATCCCCGAACTGGTGGCCGCGCTCGAGGACGAGCGCTTCGGGGCGGTGTCTGGCGCGCTCCAACTTCCTGAAGGCGGACCGGGCACCTGGCCGATCCGCATCTATTGGCGCCTGGAGAAGTGGCTGCGGCATCGCGAGGCGATGGTGCACTCAAGCATCGGGGTGACCGGGGCGGTGTATGCGATCCGTCGGCGACACTGGCCGCCCATTCCGCCGGGAGTGCTGCTGGATGATTTGTATGTCCCGCTCGCACTGATTGTGAACGGGATGCGGGTTGGTTTTTGCTATGAGGCCATTGCGATTGAATCCCGCGTCTTCGAGGCTCGGCAGGAGCGCTCCCGCAAAACCAGAACGCTTACCGGCGTGCTGCAGCTTCCGCACCTGATTCCGGGGCTGTTTGATTTTCGGCGCAACCCGGTACTTGTGCAATTGTTCATGCACAAGTTCGCGCGGCTGGTCACCCCGTTTCTGCTCGCCGTCGGCGTTGGTGCGGGATCACTTGCGCTCATCTACATGCTGGCGGGTCACGGCACGCAGGTGGCCGTTGTCCTGTTGCTGTCGGCTCTGGTGGTGGCGATTTCGCCGCTGCGTCGCGTATGCGTGTCGGCGCTGCGCTGGACGATCGAGATGCAGATCGCCACCGGGAAAGCACTGCATAATGCGGCGCGAAATCGGTGGGACGTCTGGAGTCGATGAGCCGCAACAACGCCGTGAATGCGACGCCCACGGTGCCCATCAGTACATCACCACCCAAAGCGATGCAGCGCTTATCGGATCTGTACATCTACTCGGAATCTGCCGCGACGCCAATTCGGGTCGGACTGCTGGTGGACGACGACGTCCTGCTGCAAAGTTTCGCCGAAATCATCCGCGACATGCGTCGCAGCAACTTCATCAGCATCGAGTTGCTGGTGCTGCACCAGCAGTCCACGCCGCCCACCGCGCCGGTACCCGCCCGATCCCTGGTCTCGCGCATCTGGGCGGCGGTGCGGCGTCCCAACTTTTTCCGCGACCTCGGCTGGGATCTGTATTCGCGTGTCGATGCACGATTCGGAACGGTGGAGAATGATCCCGTCGCACCGGAGAACTGTGCCGATCTGCTCGCTGGCGTTGACACGCTGCGCGTTGTCCCGATCACCAAAGGATTCGTCCATCGATTTCCGGACGACGCGTTGGAGGCCATCCGCGCCAGGAATCTGGATGTGATCATTCGCTTCGGATTCAATATCCTGCGGGGTGAGATTCTGGACGCGGCGCGATTCGGCGTCTGGTCGTTTCATCACGGAGACAACGACCAGTACCGCGGCGGACCGGCGCACTTCTGGGAAATCGTCGAAGGCAATCCGTTGTCCGGTGTAATCCTTCAGGTGCTGACAGACGAACTGGATGCAGGGCGGGTTCTCGCGAAGGGACACTTCGCCACGGCAGCCGGCCTGTCGCTCAAGCGGAATCGTGTGCAACCCTATTGGGGATCCACCCACATGGTCTTGCAAAAGCTCTGGGAGCTTCACAATTACGGGTGGACGCATCTGCAGGACGGTCAGATACCGCCAGCGCCATACACCGGTAAGCGAAAGATCTACCGACGCCCGACCACCATCGAAATGGTGCGATGGTTGGTGCCGGCAGTTGCCGCGAAGGCCATGCGCAAGGTGCGGCGGGCGATTCGTCGCGCGGACATGACGGATCACTGGAGAATGGCCATTCGGCCGACGGCGGCCGCTCCGTTCCGCATTCCTGTCGACATGGCGCGCTTCTCATGGATTGAGTCTCCACACGGACACTTCTATGCTGATCCATTCCTGTTCGAAGACGGGAGCACCACCCACCTGTTCTTCGAGGACTATTCCTACGCGCAAGGTCGCGCGGTCATAGCGCACGCCGAACTGGACGATCGGGGCAGTCTGGGCGCGGTGCGAACAGTGCTCGATACGGGAACACACGCGTCGTATCCGTGCGTGTTTGCCCATGACGAGTCGATCTACATGATGCCGGAAACCATTCAGGCCGGGGGTGTGCGACTCTACAAAGCGCTACCGTTTCCCCACACGTGGACCAACGTCGCGGAGATCTTGCACGGACCGGTGGTCGACTCCACAATCTTTCGCGAAGGCCAGCGATGGTGGCTGTTCGCCACCGTGCGCGATCCGCGCGGGCGAGGTCTCGCGCTCTGTCTCTTCTGGGCGGACTCGCCGATGGGACCGTGGTCATACCATCCGAAAAACCCGATCTCGCTCGATGTTCGCCGTGCCCGCGGTGCCGGTCATGTGCTGCGCGACGACATTGGGCTGATCCGACCCAGCCAGGACTGTAGCGCGCGGTATGGAAGTTCGTTTGGGTTCAATCGTATCGTCCGGCTCTCGACAGACGACTACTGCGAAGAAATTGTGCAGGTCGTCGAACCCTCGTGGGCGCAGGGACTCGTGACAACGCACACGTTCAATCGGGCCACCGGATTCGAGGTCACGGACGGTCAGATATCGCGACCGACCCGAAAGGTGCGCTGACGCCTGCAATCGCCGCTCGGCATGGTCGGCACTGAGCGGTGGACGACCGCTCCTACGCGGCAAAGACCTCGAGCGCCAGTTCTACCCGCCCGAACGGTGCGCTTACCTGGACACCTTGCACGCTGCCTCGAACGCGCTCAAGCATCTCCCGCGCAATCGCGATTCCCTCAGCCAACGCGTGCTCCTTGCTCTTCTCGTTTGCCCGCCGCATCCGTTCGAGAACCGCGTTCGGAACCGTCACGCCAGGAACCTCGTTCGCCAGGAATTCTGCGTTTCGCGCAGATACCAACGGCCAGATGCCAGCGATAATTGGAATGCGCACATCGTGAATGGACGTGAGGAACACTTCCAATTGCGCCGGATCGAACACTGGCTGCGTAATGGCATACTCTGCGCCGGCCTCTACTTTCCAGTGAAATCGTTTGAGTTCGTGCGCCGGATCGATGGCGGCGGGATTCACCCCTACGCCGATCACGAACCGCGTGGGATCGCCGATCGGATTTCCACCAGGATCCAATCCACGATTGAGCATGGCGACAAGATTCGTCAGCCCGATGGCGTCGATATCGAATACCGCCGTTGCGTCCGGATAGGGACCCATCTTTGGTGGATCGCCGGTGATCAGCAGCATGTTGCGCAGTCCCAACGCCGACGCGCCCAAGAGGTCACTCAGCATCCCCAGCAAATTGCGATCGCGGCAACAGTAGTGCGTGACCGCTTCGATGCCCTGTCGCTCGATGATCAGACTCGTCGCGATCGCCCCCATGCGACTTTGCGCGCGGGGACCATCGGGCACATTGATAGCGTCCACGCCGGCGGCATGCAGCTTCGTCGCGTCCTGCTCCAACTTCACCGTGTCGACGCCGCGCGGCGGGACGATTTCCACCGAGGTAACGAACTGACCTGCCACCAGCTTCGCACCAATGCGCGACCGCAGGGCCAGCGACACCGTCGTGCGACCGACGGGAGCTTCAGCATGCGAGGCGCGAGCGTCTGCGACGTTGCGAACATGAACGCCCGCCCTGGGATTGAGCGGCCGCGCGCCCTCCACCATGGCTTTGATGTGTTCTGGCGTGGTCCCGCAGCAACCGCCTACGATCTTGGCGCCAGCCTGAATCAAGTGGCGCGCGTACGTACCCATGTACTCAGGGCTCGCCATATACATCGACCGACCACCCACATCGCGCGGCATCCCCGCGTTGGGCTGCGCAGACAGTTTGCGCGAGGTGACCGCCGCCATGCGTTCGATGGCCTCGAGAATGGTTTGCGGGCCCACCGAGCAGTTCAGACCAATGATATCGACCCCCCATCGATCGAGCGCCCGGGCAATGTCCTCGGGACTGGCACCGTACGCCGTGCGCAAGTCGGGGCCTACCGTGGCCTGCGCGATGATCGGCATCGCGGGATCCACCCCACGCGCTGCCAGTATCGCCTGCTCCAACTCCTCCAGATCGGAGAACGTCTCGAGTAGAAAAAAGTCGGCACCGCCGGCCTTGAGTGCCACCATCTGCTCGGCGAACACCGCGCAGGCCTCTTCGCGGCTGATCGCCCCATATGGTTCGAGACGCACCCCCAGCGGTCCAACGGCACCAGCAACCAATCGCTGCTCACCTGCCGCCTCTCGGGCCAGTTCTGCGGCCCGCGCATTGATCGCGGCGACCTGCCCTTCCAGTCCATACTGCGTGAGC
>JANOKE010000655.1:0-1188 GCA_031419135.1 Gemmatimonadaceae bacterium | reverse complement strand
GATCTGGGGATGGGGTGCCTCGCGGCCGCTGAGGCCCACATGACCTTTCGTCAGATCGTGTACGCGTCGGTGTCGCGTGAGCGGCCGTTGTACCGCGACACGGTGGACGGGGTGCCCATTGAGCGAGCGGGGCGGCCTTATGACGTGCGCGTTCCCGGGACGTCGTCACCGGATGACAATTCGTTTTTCAGCGGGCATGCCGCCTCGGTTTTCTCCTGTGTCACGTTCGTCAATACGCGCTTTCATTTGCGCTTCGCGGAACCGGCGCTCTGGGCGTTTGCCGGTGCCTTGTCCGCTGGCCGCGCTGCCGACCAGCGTCACTACGTGTCGGATGTGTTGATCGGCAGCCTGGTCGGTTTTGGCGCGGGAAAGGTAGTTGGCCACCGCTCGCTGGCTCGCATGGAGAAACGCGCGAAAAACAACGCGAGAACGGCATCGGACAGCAGCCGCGAGGCGAGTCGTTCGTGGCGCGATGGCATCTACCTGTCGCGCCACGGTTCGTCGATCGTGGTTGGTTGGAGTGCGCTGCGGTGAACCGTTCGGCCCCGCTGTCGTGATCACGTCATCGACCAGCACGACGCGCCTATTTCGTTGAAGCGCCGCGCAAGACGATCAGCGCGAAGATCACACCGCACGTGACGACATATCGTTTCACGACACTTCTCCTGTCTGGTTACGCGTGATGTCTGCAACAGTGGCTCCCATCCGACTTGTCCATCGCGCCCTCCTCTCGCTCGCCGTGTGAACCGCAGAAGGAGAGAAGAATCGCGACCGCACACCCTTACGAAAACACGAGAAATCCGAACGGCTGCTCCGCGATCGACTGCACCGCGAGTCACAGCACCGACCACCACGGCAACGCTGTCACCATGCCGCCCAGAGGTACAACGTCGCGTCCTCCGTACAGGATCACGCCCCCGTGGAACTGTTTCGGGTAGCTCTTCGACATCGCGATCAGACCGGTCGCGTCGCTCAGGCTCACGCGCTTTCCGGTCTTGACTTCAATCCCGAGCAAACGCCTGCCGTCTTCAATCACGAAATCGACTTCGTCTTGTCGCGAGGTTCGCCAGTGACGAATCTCGGGACGCCGCAACTGCAAGGCACGCCACGCGAGCAGATCGAGTGCGACGACGTTCTCGAAATGAAAGCCGGTGGGCTCGCCCGCTCCGGCAAGATGCCAACCGAGTC
>JANOKE010000654.1:0-2450 GCA_031419135.1 Gemmatimonadaceae bacterium | reverse complement strand
TTCGGACTTATCGGATCCACCGAGTACGCCGAGCAATTGCGCGCCCGATTGAAGGAGCAACTCATCCTGTACGTGAACACCGACATGTACATGAAAGGCCGCCTCGACCCCGGTGGTGTACCATCGTTGCGGGACTTCGTGATGGACGTTGCCGGTGATGTGCCACAGGATGACCACACGGTACTGGACGCGTGGCGTCAATCGGCGTGGGAACGTGCGGCGCCCGCGCAACGCACTGGCACCGCGCGCGAACATGTTCCCGATCTCAAGAACCTCGGGAGCGGTGCTGACTTTGTGCCGTTCCAGGACCACCTCGGTATTCCATCGTTGTCGATGGAGTTTATTGGCGCCAACGGATACGGTTTCGGCACCTACCACTCCAACTACGACTCCCGCGTCTACGTGGAACGCATCGCCGACCCGGGATTCACCCAGGGCGTAACCATGGTGAGCATGCTCGGCACCTTGGCGCTGCGCATGGCCAATGCCAACGTGGTGCCGTTCCGATTCACGCCCTATGCGCAAGCGCTGGTTGTCGCGCTCGACACAACGCCGCTGGGGTCGCGGGCGCGCACGGCACTCATGCAGGCGGCGCTGCTCGATTCAGCGGTCACGCAGGCGCTCTCGCGCGGCACGCTCACCGCGGCGCGCGCGCGGTCGTTGAATGATCGACTGGCCCGCCTCGAACAGCAGCTCACCGATGATGCAGGACATGCTGATTCAAAGTGGTACCGGCACGTGCTCTACGGCTGGAACATCTACTCGTTGTACGACGGTCAGCCGTTTCCGGGGCTGGCCGAGGCGCAGCGCCTGCGCGATGATGCGCGCGTGACGCAGGAAATGACGCGGATTGCCGACGCGCTCGATCGCATGATCGCTGAGCTCCGTGCGGCGCGAACGTTGGCACAGAGCCCCCGCCGTCGCTGAGTAAACGGTACTTATTTCGAAGTGACGACGGTGGATTTCAGCGTTCGTCAACCACAAAATATTGAACCGCAGGGAACGCAGGGAACGCAGGAGATCGTTTTCAGTCCCTGCGTCCTCTGCGTCCCCTGCGGTTCAATGTCTTTTGGGGATCAGCCCACGCGATTCGTCGCGCGGCGTCGCCAGTACCGATAGAACGGAAGCCCGGTCGCCACGATCCCAATACCGATCAGCACCTGCGGGCCACGCGTGGTGAGCAACGTGGTCAGATACCAGAGCAGAATTGCCAGATACAACGCGGGCGTGAACGGGTACCCGAACACCTTGTAGGGACGCGGAAGGTCGGGCGCCGAACGACGCAGAATGAACAGCCCGATCACGGTGAGCGCCATGAACGCCTGATTCACAAACGCCGCCCAGCCAAGGATTTGCGTGAACGATCCGGCCAGTGCGAGTATCGAGGCCCACACACCAACCAGCACGATAGCGCCCGTGGGCACTCGGCGCCCTTCATGCACACGACCAATCGCGCGGAAGAAGAGTCCGTCGCTGGCCAGCGCATACGTGATGCGCGGGTAATTGAGCAGTTGTGCGTTTAACGTACCCAGCGCCGACAGCAGCACCACCAGCGCCGTCACGTCTGCAGCACGCGGTCCAACAGCGCGTGCCATCGCATCGGCCGCCACCCGCGGCGACGCTTGCAATTCGCTAAACGGCAGCACGTAAATGTACGCAAGATTGAGCAGGAAGTACGTAGCAAGCACCACCGCCATCGCGATCATGATGGCCCGCGACAGTGTGCGCCCCGGGTCGCGCACCTCGCCTGCCACGTGGGTCACGAAGTAAAAGCCAGAGTAGGCGAATATCGAAAGAATCATGGCGTTCGCGACGGAACCGCCAATGTCTGCCACACCACGTCCTTCGGGAAGGAACGGACCCAGGCGCGCTGCATCACCTGCCGGCGAGTACAGGCACGCGGCCACGATTGCCGCCATCATCAATACCTTGAATGCGGTCAATGCGTTCTGCACGCGCCCGCTCGTGCGCAGCCCAATCGAGTTTACGGTGGTCAGCAGCGCGATGATCGCTACCGCGACGAGCCGTTGGGTGAATGAATTCGCCGGGATCGCGTCACCCGCAAAATGCCCCGCATACAGCGACGCCATCGACGCTACCACCGCAATGTTGCCCGTCCCCTGCGCGAACAACATCATCCACGCGAACAGGAACGCGATAGGCGTCGCGGGATAGGATCGTTTGAGGAAAACGTACGTCCCCCCGGTTTCCGGCATCGCCGACGCGAGTTCGGCAAACGAGAGCGCGCCACAGAGCGCCATCAGCCCCGTGAACACCCAGGTGAACAGGGCCAGCCCCGGCGAACCCACTTCGCGGGCCACGCCCGCCGGCACCAAAAAGATGCTCACGCCCATGGTGCCACCAACAATGAGCGTCGTGGCTTCCAGCAACCCGAGTCCGCGCTGCAGCGTTGGGGACATTAGCGGTAAAGCTACTGCAGTTGGGGTAAA